>CAYJFX010000066.1:0-10533 GCA_964369735.1 uncultured Treponemataceae bacterium | reverse complement strand
GTTCAAGATGGCGACGTTATTTTCTTTAAGTTTAATGTATAGTGCGTAAAAATCGCGTAGCTCGCTTCGCTCCCTGCTCTAAGAGGCGCAGCAAGCGGGTTCAACGAGTCCTTGTCGATTTTTACTATCGAGTTTTGCGAAAGCATCCTTATAAACAGGGTGTTTTTTTTATGTAAATTTGTCTATACAAAAGACACGCGACGTGATACAATAAGTGTACAAATTTATATAAAAGAAGGTAAAGTAATGAAAAAAGGGATTGTTTTAATACTCTTAATTTTTTGTGTTGCTGGAATTTTTTCTCAAGACCGTGATTCAAATGGAACAAATATTGTATTTTCTGGACTTGCTTTTTCTAACATAACTTCGGTTGACTCAGGAAATACAAAAAACGAACAGCTTTTTGGTTGGACAACCTCAACAATACGAGAAAGAAGTTGGGGAGATACATACTCTAAATTTGGAATATTGTATAACTTCAGCGCGCAAAGTACAAATGGTGTAATAGGAATACCCTTCCCCGCAGGAGAAAAAATATTAGACCTCGACACCGATGCTCTGTATTTTCCAACAAGGCAAGGCTATGCGTTTCGTCCGCAAATAGCGGAAAACACAGAAGTGGTTTTAATACCATCACTAGGAGTCTCCTTTTTTTGGAACGATGTTGAATATAACACCGACAACGGTAGCGATAAAACAAAATACTCTGGATATTTATTGGGTGTAGACCTTAGTTTAGCGTTTGATGTTTCAATGATGCACACCTTTTCAAATACCTATGTGCGCTACGGAGTAGAATTAAATGTCCCAATGTTTCAGCTAAGTGCATCAAGAATGAAAAAAGAAATAAGCCAAGATGGCTTTTACTATGAATACCCACTTAGGGCAGAATCAAATGATTTTATAAGCCTCGTTGATATTTTTAAGCTTGAAGCAAGCCCTTACATCGCAATAGGAATTAAATTTAAATCAAGAAGACCAGACTGGTATTATGAGCCTGAAATTGAAACAGTAGCAATTCAATAAGTTTCCGTTGCCGAGGATAGAGTTCCTCGGCATTTTTTTTTAACAGCTCCCCCACACTCACACAAAATTTTTATAAAAACTCAAGAATTTTCTTAAAAAAATACTAAAATAAGGGTATACATTTTTTGTTGGAGGTTTTATGAAAAGTATGAGTAGTTTGGTTTTATTTTTATGGTTTTTTATTTCATGTTCAATGCAAACAGAATTTAAACCTTCAAATAACGATAAAACACTGGTAAAAGTGGTTAATTGGAATCTACAAACGTTTTTTGATTCAAAAACAGTGGGAACAGAATATGATGATTATAAGGGAGCAAAAACTAAGTGGGATACACTACGTTATACAAATAGGCTAAAAACCCTTTGTTCTTTTATAGAAAAAACACAGGCAGACATATATGTGTTTCAAGAAATAGAAAACTCTGCAATTTTGCAAGATATTGGAAATGAACTAGCAGCATCACGAAACAGCTATACTTATAGCTGCTTTTCAAAAACACCAGAAGAGGCTCTCGGCCTTGCGATTCTTTCTCGCTATCCACTTCAAAAAATAAGCGCACATAAACTTGATTTGCGTGTTGCCCTCGGGCTATCAGAATTTGAAACTAGTAACCATGTTGATGATGGCATTCTTTTAGAACAACCCTCCATGCGACCCTTGCTACATGCACAAGTAGTTGTTTCCGAGGAGAAAATTTTTTCGGTTTACGTGTGTCATTGGAAATCGAAGTTTGGTGGCGCAGAAAAAAGTGAAGTATGGAGAAATGCACAAGAGATGCATTTAGTCGATGTTTTAAGAAATGCAACAACCCCCTTTTTGATTACTGGTGATTTTAATAGAACAATAGAAGAATTTTTACCTAATGAATATGTGTCTATTGAGAAAACAAGCTCTTTTTTTCTGCAGGGTTTAAAAGAATCAAGGGAGGTTATCTCTTCATGGCTCGAATATAAAAATACTTTGGCAAAAGAAGGTTCCTATTATTACCAAGGAGAGTGGGAAAAAATAGACCATTTTTTTTATAGCCCTTCTTTAGAGGTAATAGATTTTCAGATAATCGCAAATGAGCTCACTTTAAACGAAGAAGGACTTCCCTTTCGTTATGAGGTTTATACGGGCAAAGGGGTCTCTGATCACCTCCCTTTACAATGCATTATAGAGCTATAAAAAAACTCAAAATTGAGAAAATCATATTTTATTATGACTTGAAAAAGCAGCCATAATGTGATATTATTAGTATAGCCCCACAAACAAGGAAGCCCTGATGCCATATTCAGAACCATCAAATCTTGCTATAATCGCCTGTCCTGGTGGAGAATTATTTGCAAATAAAATTATTACACATTTACGACATATGTATAAACACCGCTTTGGATTAAAACGTGATGTTATTTCAAAGCGATACGATGTTGATAAAAACACCATTGTACGAGACATAAATTATTACAATGATATGGCTGCTTCCGAATTATATGTAAAAGGTAGCATTGATAAGTACCGTCCAGCAAAATTTAAAACAGATATCAATTTCACACGATTTTTAAATGGAGAGTTAAAAACCCAAATAAAAACATGTGTGCGAGGAAAAGATGTTTTTATAATCCAAGATGTTGCAAATGAACAAGTGTTAAGCTTGAATGACGGTAAGACTGAAGAAAAAATGTCTGTAAATGATCACCTTATGGCATTATTAGTAACTATCGATGCTGCGCGCAGGGCAGGAGCTGCCTCTATCGCATTGGTACTGCCAACATATCCGTACAGTAGACAAGACAAGAAAAAGGGAAGAGAAGGCTTAACAGCAAGTCTTCTTGGAAATATTTATGAAAGTATGGGTGTTTCACGTATTATCACACTCGATATACACTCGAGAGAAATTGAAAATTCATTTAAACGAATAAATATTGAAAATCTTCATGCAAGTTATCAAATCATTCGAGAACTTATTAAGCTCGTAGATATGTCTGGAAAAGAAGATGAGCTTGTTATTGTTGCGCCAGATACTGGGGCAGTAGAACGCAATAAATTCTATGCTACGGGATTGCAAAAACCTCTAGCTATGATTTATAAAGAAAGGGACTATTCTGTTATAACACAAAGTGCAGAAGAAACAAATATAAAAACACTTACATTACTTGGTGATGTAAAAGGAAAGGTTGCATTTTTAGCTGATGATATGTTAGGCTCTGGGGGAACTCTCCTAAAAGCCATGGCTTTTTTAAAAGAGCAGGGTGCAAAAAAAGTAATTGCAGCAATTAGCCTTCCTTTTTTTAACGGTAAGGCTATAGAACTTTTTGATGAAGCATATAAAAATGGACATTTTTATCGAATAATTGGAACAAACGCTGTTGCTCATGAAGAGCTTTTGAAATATGAGTGGTATATAAACACCGATGTTAGCGGTTTGTTTGCAAATATCATTATGCGCGTACACCACGGGCAATCACTAAGCGACTTACTCGACAATAGGGGAATTATTGAAAAACTGGTTAAAGTAGACCAGTCGACTCAAAGTAAGGTAACAGAATAAAGGAGGATGCTATGACAATTTACCATATGCCACAAAATGTAAAGGCAATTATTTTTGACATTGATTCAACCTTGTATACAAACGAAGCCTTTGCTAAGGCTCAAACAGACGTTCAAATAAAACGCTTTGCAGAATTAAAAAACTTACCATTTGAAGATGCTAAAACTATGGTGCTTTCATACCAAGAAGAATGGGCAAAGTTAAATGGTGGAAAAAAGCTTTCTCTCGGTAACACCTTTGTTGATTTAGGTGTTTCAATTGAAGAGAGTATAAAAATGAGAAAGGAACTTGTTATTCCTGAAGAATTTCTTTCTACTGATGAAAAACTTGTAGAATCTCTAACGGATCTTTCTAAAAATTTTTCTATTGTGTGCGTAACAAACAACCCTGTTTCTGTTGCCCGAAAAACACTTGCATGCCTAGGTGCTGATGCGGTAATAAGTGAAATAATAGGGCTAGATACGTGTTTCTCTTCTAAACCAGATAAAAAAATGTATGAACTTGCAGCACAAAGAGCGGGTGTACCTGTTGAAAACTGTGTTTCTGTTGGAGATCGCTATGACATAGATATAGCAACACCGCTTGAGATGGGGATGGGGGGCATTTTGGTTGAAAATGTTGAAGATGTGTACAATTTGAAAAAAATGTTGAGTTTTTCGCAAAATTCTTCCACATAAAATGCAAATAATGAGGTATAATATAAGATATGAATATTGTGCCCTTTGAAAAGACTATACACTTTAAGAATAAAGGTTCCTTAGAGTTTTTTTTCCTAGGAACAGGTAGTGCCTTTTCAAAAAAGTACCATCAAACAAATCTCCTTATTATTAAGGGTGAAGATCACCTTTTAATTGATTGCGGAACGCTCTGCCCTTTAGCTTTTTATGAGTACAATTCAAAACTTGCAGCTGTTGATAACCTTCTTGTAACTCATTCACATGCAGACCATATTGGGGGAATCGAAGAAATAGCTCTTATTGCAAAGTATTTTTCCAATAAAAAAATTAATGTAATAATAACAAATGAGTATAAAAAAATTTTGTGGAATGATTCTCTCAAAGGGGGTATGTCATATGGCGAATTTGCTGATGGACATTCCCATGACTTTGAAAGCTATTTTTCTCAAATAGTACCAAAGCCAATTCCAAAAACCTTTAGACCTATGCACCAAACAACACTTGGTAGTATCGATATAAAAATGTTTAGAACGAAGCATATTCCAAACAGTCAAGGTGATTGGAAAAAGTCTTTTTATTCATGTGGTGTCTTAATTGATGAAAGAGTTATGTTTACAGGTGATACCCGTTTTGACCGAGAGCTTATAGATAATATGCTTATAATGTATCCAACAATTGAAACAATTTTTCATGACTGTCAATTCTTTCCAGGAGGGGTCCATTCGTATTATGAGGATTTAAAAACCCTTCCCTTAGAGATAAAAAAGAACATGTATTTATGCCACTATGGAGATGCTGCAGAAAAATATAACCCTGTAAAAGATGGTTTTGCAGGATTCACAAAAGCTGGCCAATATTACAACTTTGGTTAATCCCAATCATCGTCTTCGTCATCATCAAATTCATTATTGTATTTATCTACACCTTCAAAGTATGCATCCTTAAAAACATCAATGGCATCCATATCAGCATCTTTTGGGTACTTAAAATTTTCAACAGTGCTTTCAGAATCAATGCCTTCTGAAGCTTCTTTGTAACCGAGCTTCAATCCATAACGCCTAGCAGACTCTTCGTAGTAAAAAGCCTCTTCTGGGATATCTGCATAAAAGTCTTCTTCATAATCTTCATCTTCATCGTACATATCTTAAAACCTCTACAAATATAACGTAATTTGAAATATATCGTATAAAATAATAAGTTTCAAGTGGAAAAAAGGTTACAAATTTTTTCCACTTTTTATTGCATTTTGGTAATTATTTTAGCAGCTTTGCTAAAGTATTTTCTACACACAAGGCTTTACAAAGGGTTGTATAGTCATCGCTTATAGTTTTTTGTGTTTCACTTTTTCTTTTTATTGCTCGAATAAGTAAGTTTTTTGCTGTGTGTGCCATATCTACAAATTCCATAAGCTGCACGGAATATCCTTGGCTTTCTAAAAGCTCTGCACGCATAACATCTGTTGCAAGAGCGGAAAAGCGCTCCTTTACAATGCCATACTTCATTAGTGAATTAAAGGCAGGGTCTGGCACCCCTTTTGCTATTTTTGCATTAATTTCATGTTGACAACAAGGCACTGATAGTATTGCTTTTGCATTATTTTTTATAGCATAGTTCAAAGCAAAGTCTGTTGCAGTATCACAGGCATGTAGTGTTATCATTAAATCAAGGTTAGGCGGATTGTTTTCATAATAGTCTTCAATACGGCCTACTCTAAACTCTAGCCCCTCGTATCCCCATGTTTTGGCTAAGGTAGAGCAATTACGTATAACATCTTCTTTTAAGTCAATGCCCACAATATGAGCCTTTCTTTTGCGAATGGTAACTAAAAAATAATATAAGGCAAAAGTCAAGTATGATTTTCCACAGCCGAAATCAAGAACTCTGTAGCTCTTGTTTTCAAAATTCCCCTTCGGAAGGATGTCATCTATGAACTCTAAAAACCTGTTAATTTGCTTAAATTTGTCATACTTTGAGGCAACGATTTTGCCTGTTTCGGTCATTATGCCAAGATGAATTAAAAATGGAATTGGAATTCCTTCTTGCAGAATATAGGCTTTTTTCTTGTCTCGGCTATCTTTTATTTTTGATTGAGATTCTTCAAGTGGCTTTCGTAAAATGGTAGACTTTCCTTTTTTATTTGAAAGAACTGTTATGGTTTCGCTATCTGTTACAATAAGTGTATTTTTAAATGCCGTAGCGCAACTTTCTTTTAAAAGGATTTCGCATTCATGTGCATTTAGTGTTTTATGAAAGCTTTGAGTCTTTGTAAAGAATTCACAAAAAAAAGATTTTTTTTCATCGGCATTTTTAAAAATGCGAATTTTGTTATACGGTTGTTTTCCATTTGGGTTAGAGAGAATGGCTGAAACCACATTATGAAATTGAATCTCTGTGAACATATTACGCTTTTTGCTCCAACAATTTATCGATTTCTACACATGCTTCAAAAAAAGGAAAGGCGGTTGCAAATAATGGCATATTCACTTCCTCTGCAAGTTTTTTCATTTCCAAGCTTGGAAGCTTTTCATTTACTAAAAGAACCGCAACTGACCCAAGGATGTCTGCCGTACGAATAGCCTGCTCTGTTGCCAAGCCTGTAATGAGCAAGCAAGCCTCTTTTTGTGAAACAAGGAGGTCTGCCATTAAATCACCTGCAATTACTTCATAAAAATCTGCTTTTGTAATTAATTCTGGGACAAAAACTATATTTGCACCTAAATTTTCTACAAGGGACGAAATATTCATGCATTTATTATATACTTTTTTTTAATAAAATGATATACTTTTTGCATGGCGAAAGTTTTTGTTTTTGTAAATCAAAAAGGAGGTGTCGGAAAAACGACATCGGTAATTAACATAGGTGCCTATATGGCTTTGGCTGGCAAAAAGGTACTCTTAGTTGACTTTGACTCACAGGGAAATATGTCCTCAGGTGTTGGGGTAAGTAAAGATAAACCCACTGTGTATGAGCTTATTTCAGGGTCTGTGACAGTTGAACAAGCTTTGAAAAAAACAGAAGTGAAAAATTTAGATGCAATCTCTGCCTCAATAGACTTATCAGGTGCAGCTGTAGAGTTAGTAGATCAGGATGAACGGGAATTTTTCTTAAAAAAAGCGCTTGAGCCATTGCAATCAAGCTATGATTTTATTCTCATAGATTGTCCTCCGTCTTTAGGTATTTTAACACTTAACGGCTTAGCTGCAGCAGATGCGGCTTTGGTGCCAATGCAATGTGAGTATTTTGCCCTTGAAGGAATTACCCTTCTTTTACAAACAATAAAAAAAGTTCAAAAAACTATAAATCCAAAGCTGACTATAGGTGGCATATTTTTTACTATGTATGATTCTAGAACGAGGCTTGCAAATGATGTTGTTATGCAGATAAAATCTTATTTTAACGACAGTGTGTTTAGTACTATTATTCCAAGAAATGTACGGCTTTCCGAAGCTCCTTCTCATGGAGAACCTATTTGTCTTTATGATGATAGCTGCGCAGGTGCGAGAAGTTATGAAAAACTTGCCCAAGAGGTAATTGATCGTGGCTAAAAAAGGTTTAGGAAAAGGGCTTGGGGCATTGCTGGCTGAAACAGACAGTACACCAAAAGAAGAAGTTGCAAAAAAAACAACCACAAAAGAATCTCAAGTTGCAAAAAAGTCTTCAGGGCCACAAGATTTTCATGTCGATATTGAACTACTTAAGCCAAATCCACACCAACCAAGAACCGAATTTGATGAAGATGCGCTACAAGAGCTATCCGATTCTATAAAAGAGCACGGCGTTATTCAGGCTGTTTTAGTGGAAGAAGTTGGTGACGGAAACTACTATATAATAGCCGGAGAGCGGCGAACACGAGCAGCAAAATTAGCCGGACTAAAAAAAATTCCCGTTCGAGTACAAAAATTTACCGAGCAAAAAAAACTTGAAGTTGCTTTAATTGAAAATATTCAACGTGAAAATTTAAATGCAATAGAAGAAGCAAAAGCGTATCATAATCTAATGAAGCTTGCAAATATAAATCAAGAAGAGGTTGCAAAAAGGGTTGGAAAAAATCGTTCAACGGTTGCAAATGCTCTTCGTTTGTTAAAGCTTCCTGAAGATATGCAAAAAGCACTTTTAGATGGTACTTTAAGTGCGGGGCACGCGCGCTCTGTACTTTCTGTGATAAATCCATCTGACCAACGCATTCTTTTTGCTCGCATCATTGGTGGCGGTCTTTCTGTTAGAGATGCTGAAGCACAAGCCTCAGAAATGAACGGCGGAAAAAAAGAGTTTAAAACAAAAAAGGCTGCTAAGATTTCAAAAAAAGATGCTGATTATGCATTTTTAGAACAACAGCTTATAGAAACATTGAGCACAAAAGTAACATTAAACGGAAATTTTGACAAGGGTTCTATAGTTATTGAATATTTTTCACGAGATGACTTAGATAGAATATACGAAAAATTAATGGATAATTAATACGTAATTAGGTCGATGAAACATCGGCCTTTTTTATGGGAAAGTGGGTTCCCACAGAAGGGGGTGTCGGAGAACAGCAAAGCAGTTCGAAGACAGGGGGAAGGCTTTCCCCCACAAAAAAATATAGACAGTAAACATTTTTTTTGATATAATTCTTTTAATAGCAGTATCTTACATTTTTTCACTGCTTGGAGGAATAATGCCAAAAATTGAAGTAAACGAAAAACTTTTATTTAATTTAATCGGAGAAAAATACTCATACGATATGCTTGAAGATCGTTTAACCTGTGCAAAAGCTGAGTTAGATGAAACTCCTGACCAAAATGTAGCCGAAGATGAAAGAACTATTAAGATTGAACTAAATGACACTAATCGCCCAGACCTTTGGTCAACAACAGGGCTAGCTCGTCTATTAAAAAATCACGCATCAAACGAAAGTAAAGCCGTTGAAAATCCTTATGAAGTGTTTTTATCAACACCTGAAAAAAACTGCAATTATGGCGATAGAATTGTACATGTAGATGCAAACCTTGAAAACATTCGTCCTTTTATGACAGCCTTTGTTATTTCTGGAAAACCGATTGATGAGCCAATGCTTTTAGATATTATTCAAACACAAGAAAAGCTTTGTTGGAACTATGGTCGAAAAAGACGTTCTATTTCTATGGGTATTTACCGGGATGCAAACATTACGTGGCCTGTACACTACAAGGCAGTCGACCCAGATAAAACATCTTTTGTTCCCCTTGCATGTGAAGAGCCCATGACTTGCCGAGAAATTTTAACTGAACACCCAAAGGGAAAAGAGTATGGGCATATACTTCAAAATGAAAAACTTTTCCCTCTTTTAATAGACGCAAAAGATGAAGTTCTTTCTATGGCACCAATTATTAACTCTGCAAGCTTAGGCGCTGTACAGGTGGGAGATTCGGATCTCTTAGTTGAAATGACCGGAACCGATATGCCTTCTTTATTATTGGCAACAATGATTGTAGCGTGTGATTTTGCAGATGCTGGGTATACAATCTTACCTTGTTTGGTTAAACACCCATATGATACTGGAATTGCAAAGGATATAGTAACCCCATTTTATTTTCAAAAGCCCGTTAAAACAAGTTTTGACGCTGTTGAAAAGCTCTTAGGGGAGTGTTTTTCAGAAGAAAAAATTCTGATAGCCCTTTCACGGATGGGTGTTTTTGCTTCTGTTGAAGATGATGTTATTACTATTGTTCCTCCTCCTTATAGGAATGACTTTTTACATGAAGTAGATATTATTGAAGATGTTATGATTGGTAATGAGCTTTCATCTTTTCCACCAGAAAAGCCAAATGACTTTACCATTGGGCGCTTGCTTCCGCTAACAACATTCAGTAGAAAAGCAAAAACGCTTATGGTTGGTTTGGGATATCAAGAAATGATTTTTAACTACCTCGGTTCTGGAAAAGATTATATCGAAAAAATGAATATTGATGGAAGTGATGTTATTGAGATTTCAAACCCAATGACTGAAAACTTTCAATTTGTACGCCCTTCTATTATTCCATCGTTATTAAGCGCGGAGTCTGTTTCTGGAAATGCGCCGTACCCACACAAAGTTTTTGAAATTGGTAAAACTGCAAAGCTTTGTGACAGTGAAGATACAGGAACAAAAACGGTACAAGATTTAGGCTTTTTAACCGTTGCAAATGATGCAAACTATAATACGGTGGCAAGCGAAGTTGCAACCTTGTTACACTTTTTGGACCACGAATATGTTGTAGCAGAGGCAAATGATCCACGCTTTATTGCAGGGCGCCAAGCAAATGTTCTGGTAAATGGTGAAGTTGTAGGTATTTTTGGT
>CAYJFX010000065.1:4755-10804 GCA_964369735.1 uncultured Treponemataceae bacterium | reverse complement strand
CCTGAAATTAATGCTTTTTTCATTTTTAATCCTTATATTAAATTGATATTCGCTCCCATGAATCGGGAACAACATCTGAATAATCAAATGTATAATAGTTATCTTTAAAGTCAAGCTCTCTTCTATTCCAAATAGATGGAGCTATAATTTTTTTATCTTTATTAGCGTTTAACCATGCTGCCCACCAACTAAAGCTACTATTTGCTATAATATTTACTGAGCATTGACTCATTATGTACATGTCTTGCCAACTGTCCTTTCCAGTATTCCAGTCGACATAGACGGCTGGAATAGTATTAAAATTGAGATTTTCCTTTGCCCATTCAATGTCATTTGAAAAAACGAAAAATACCTGTATTTTTGCAGATGCAATTGCATGGCTAATGGCATTATTGTAGTAGGTTTTTGTACACACATCATGAATACCACCCTGCAAATAATCTCCACGCCTAACGTGAATACTGGCTGCCGTGTTACTTTGAATTTGCTCTACTGTACTTTGAGATTTTTCTGATATTGGTTTTGTAAACGAAAAGGTGCTTCGTATTTCATTTTCAATATCTGAAAAATACTTCTCTGTTTGCCAGTAACCTTCTAAATATATATCATCCGTAGTATCATATATTTTTGGTGTATACTTAAATACCTTGTCAATATAATGCGTCTTTTTTGTAATGTATTTACGTCTAAAGCGCATAAAAATACTTGTAGGAAGCGTTGCAAGTTTTTTTGTCTGCTGCACGGATGCTTCTTTATATGATATAGAAAAGAGCCTTTCAAGCTCGAAACCATTATGCGTATAGTTTATTCCACCGCGAGATAATCCTTTTTTATATAAGGATGTGTCGAGAAAAACATCAAAGCCTTTTTTTTCAAGGTTTTTGGCAAAGGCATATTGAAACATTTGATTGCCTAAGCCACCTTGAATTTTTACTATTGTCATTGTTTACTACTATACTGAAATTGTCGTATTTTTGCAATAAGGTATATTCCTAAAACAAATGAATGTTTAAGCGAAAAGAGAGCAATTCTTCGAGGTAGGGAAAAGTCAGTATATGCTGTTAGTGCAATTGCTTTCTTAAAGATATCGGTAGAAATCATGTTCTTAAAATCTTCTATTTTTATGTACAAGGGATCTAGGTTGTCTTTATGAAATGTGTAACGAACAGAAATGGTAAGAATTACATGAATAGCTCTGATATATACTTCCTTAAGTAATTGCTCCTTATTTTCTTCGTTTACTACATCGCTGTACAGTGCGTTTGTAAAACAAATAAGATAGTCTTTAAAGTGCTTATTAAACGCCGTAGACGCAGTATTGTCATCATATCTATAGTGATAGCAAAAACAGGGCACATAGAGAGCATTTTTTACCTTTGAAAAGACCCTCACGTTGTACTCTACATCTTGCCCCCGGGGTAAGTTTTCATTCGAAAAAAGTTTCTGGGCAATAAGAAACTCTCTTCTATACAGTTTTGCCCAAATAGACCCAACACCACTCGTTAATGCAATGGATAGCCTATGAAGTTCTTGTAATTGCTCTTTAGTTGCAAACTGTCTAACTTCATTATCAAAATACTGTATTTTCTCCGAAGTACGCCCATATTCTTTAATATAGTTCCAAAAAAGGACATCAATTGGAAGTGATGCTTTGCTATTATTAATTGCGTTGAGTGCTTGCTCTGCCAATGTGTCTTCAAGCCAATCATCAGGGTCCACAAAGCAAACCCAATTTCCTTTTGCCTTTTTCAATCCTGTATTGCGCGCATTTCCGACACCTGCATTTTTTTGATGAATAACAGTGATACGGCTATCATCTTTTGCAAAGGAATCGCATAGTGAAGGGCAGTTATCGGGAGAGCCATCATCAACAAGTATAATTTCAATATTTTCATGCGTTTGCTTAAGAATACTTTGAACGCATTTAATGAAAAAGTCCCTTGGTGTTTTGTAAATGGGGAGAATGAATGAAATGTCTGGAGATTGCTTTTTCATAGTAAAGATTTTTAATATTTTTTCAATGCAGCGAGAATGCTATCATTATCCTCTTTTGACCTTACTGCAAGTCTAATATATTGACCGTTTTCAAAGCTTTCTTTTGATGATAAGTCTTTGATGAAAATATTGTGATTAGCCAATAATTCTTTTGTAAGAGAGGCAGAGCTTGGTAGCGGCGAGGTAAGCTTACAAAGTACGTAATTTGCTTCGCTATCAAAAACTTCTAGCCCGTTAATTAGCCGTAACTCTTTTATAAATCTTGTTCTTTCCTCTACTATTTTATCACATCCAATAGCATAGTCTTTTTTATACTTGCCAATAATCTGCATAAAGTATTCTCCAAATGAATTTATATTCCAAATTGATACTTCTTTCTTTAGCATTTTAATTAATTGTTCATCACCGCACGCTAATACACCAAGGCGTAATCCTGGAACTCCGTAACTTTTACTGATACTTTTAATAACAATGAGATTTGGATATTCTTCTAATAACGAATCGTTAAAAAGTGTGTAGCGCACGGAACTTTCTGAAAAATCAATAAAAGACTCATCAAAAATACACAAAATATCTTTTTCTTTTAAGAAGGAAATAAGATCTATTGCATCCTTTTCACCTATAAAATTCCCACTTGGATTATCAGGATTTATAAGTAAAACTGTTGATGGCATTGTTCCATTTTTTTCTGCTTCTATAACGGCATTTTTTATAGTACTTGCATCGTATCTAAAGTTTATTGGGTTTGAGTGAATTTTTTGTATGCAGTCTTTTCCATACTGCTTTATAAATCGCTCTGGGTATTCATTAAATGTTGGATAGGGGATAGCAAACGGAGGTTTTATATATTCAGTTAGAGCTGAAATAAGTTCTGCAGCTCCATTTCCGACAACTATTTTTTCTGATTTTATTGCAAACATTTTTCCAGCAAGCATACTTTGTTCATTTGCACCACTTGGATATTCAGTTAGCAGTGTTTTGAAGTTTGCTTTAAGTTCTTTTACAAGATTTTTTGTTGGAAAGTAAGGATTTACTAAATAGCAATAATCGAGCATATTTGGAAAACGCCAATATCCACCGTAGCGATTTTGCATAAGTGTAAGTTTATCATCATCCTTTGCAAAGCGGTTTGATGCTATTGTTAAATCTTGAATATCATCAATTTCATACCATCGGTCACCACTCACTTGTAAGGCTTTTAATGTGCTTGAATTTAAAAATGAAATTACTTTTAATACTTGTTCGTAATATTCATTTTGTCCATACGCTTTTTGATACGCTTCTAAAAACGGGATATAATATTGGTGAGAAAATTCTTTAGAAAACTTATAAATATTTACGGTTTTATAATATTGTTTTTTGTTTTCCCAATCAAAATTACTTTTACCAAGCATTCCTGTAATATTGTTATTTTTATCTAGTAATGTTACTGTACCATCCATCCAAGATTCAAAGGGTGAAACCACTGCAAGGTTTTTTTCTTTGTTTTCGAGTAATTCAGATAGAATACTTGAGTCAAATATGAGATCACTTTCTAAGAGAATGGTATCGTCCTGTTCCAACGCAGAAGCTGCAAGATAAAGTGAATAAATATTATTTGTTTTATTGTATACAGGGTTTTCTATCCATGTTATCGACATTGATGGGTATTTGTCTTTTAAAAAGTCTTGTAGTACATCACCCTTGTAACCAATAACCATAACGAGATTTGTTATATTAACTTCCAATAGTGCTTCTATACAGTATTCTATGAGTGTTTTGTCATTTACTTTTACCATACACTTAGTTGTGTGTTCTGTGTAAGGGCCAAGTCTCTTTCCCATTCCTGCTGCTAACATTAATGCTTGCATATTAGTTTACTTCCTTGTTTTCTTGTGCTGTTTTTATCATATATTCTGCAATATTTTTTCCTGCTTGTCCTTGATGCATCCATGCAGTTTTTTTTGCTTTTAGTCTGTTATCTGCGAGATCTTTACAGTCGCTTAAAGCTTGTATAATATCTTTAATATTTTCAAAATCTTTTTCTTCTAGGTTTTTACCGATGCTTGGAAGAACGTCAAATTGCCATGGCTGTACAGGTGCTTCAAGCTCTGCTAAGTCATCGGCATCATAGGGGCGAAGGTCAAAGTTTTCATGCACGTATAAAAATGGTTTATCATGTAAAAATGTATAGTCGAAGATAATACCAGAAAAGTCTGAAATCATAATGTTAGACTTTGCTATCGATAACGTATTATCTTTTTCGTAGTCCCAAGAAATGTTTTCTACATCTTCATATTCAATGTGTAAGGCTTCTAGCATTTCACTTTCTGATTTTTTAGACTGTGGGTGAGGACGTATAATAATTTGAAAGCCAGTGTTTACTAATGGATCTATTAATTTTTTTCCATAGCGTGTAAGAAGTGCGTTTTGCCCCCAGCTTGGTGAAATTAGTACTGTAAAACCTTTTTTATCGTTTAATGCACTTTCTTTTGTAGCATTGTATTTTTCTTGTAGAACATCTAAATAAGGGCATCCTACAGTTACAAGGTCTTTTTGAGGTAGCGAGCGCATTTCTTCTAAAAGTCGAATATCTTTTTTTTGGTAATCGCCACTTAGTAAGACAGAGTCAAAATAATCTAAACCGAAAAGGCGGTACATTGTTGCATCACTTGCCATATGTAAAACATGTGAGTAATGCTTTACACCTTTTGATCGCTTTAACTGATATACGTTTAAGCCTGGTGTAGTCATAAGGCAAACTTCTGCTTGTAGGAAGTTTAGCCTTGCAATAGCGGTATTACCTTCGCCAATATATTCTGGCTTTACAAACTCATACTTTTCAGTAAAGGCAGGGTCATCTTTTACTGAAGTTAGATAGCTAACTTCAACCTTTTTTTCTTCAAATGCTTTAAGTACTGGTAAGAAAACTGATAAATATTGTGGTCCTTCGCAAAAAATTGCAAAAGTGTTTTCCGATAAAGCAGTGTTAGCTTTTTTGCCCGTAAGCTTAAACTTAAATTTTATAATGAGTGCTCGTCCAACAAAATATAATGTTGTTAAAAGTCCAATTACAATTGAGAACAGGGCACTTCCTGTGCCTGGGTCTATGTATAAAAGTGTCATTTTATTTTACTCCAATTTGATGGCTCAAAAATGTTATCTTTAACATGCCATGTTTCACCATCGAGGATAAAGGTATTATTGTTATGTCTTTCGGGAGTAAATCGTGGTGTTACATATACTTCAATACCATTTTCTTTGCTTTCGTTGGAAAAAGGTTCGCCCGTAAAAGGGTTAGTTGCATTTTCTATAAGATCGTTTGTGGCTAATAAAGGTACATCTGCGTTTGTCATAAATGACATATTAGTTTGTATTGTTTGAGTACTATTAAAATCTTTAACCATAAGCAAACTGTGAAACCCGCTTGGATTTAGCTTTAGTTCTAATTCGCTAAAATTTTCAAAAATTGGTAGGAGATTTCCTACATCACCATGATCAGAAACAATAATAATTCTTGTATTATCGTATACATTATTTTCACGTAAAAAATCAAAATAGTTGCCAAGTGCAATAAATGGACCCATATTTACATGATATGTTTTATGTAAGTACTCATTGTTCATAGTATTTACACCTACATCTGTAACAGTATTTACTGGTCTATACTCGGGATATTGTAAGTAAATAGAATTATGTGTTGCTTCATTAACAATTACATTAAAGGTTGGGTGTGCATTTTCTATATTAGTAAGTTGTGGTAAATACTCTAAGGCTGAAAAATTATTAATATAGTTTTTTAAGTCAGGATTTACCGAGCTTTTTTCCCACCACTTACCATCATCATACAAAGCTCCCCTTAAGCTTGATAGTACCATTCTAAAAACTGAAAAGAAAAATAAATTTCTTTCTAAAAGACTGCTTTGTTTTATTAAGGCTACATTGTTTTCGTTTGTCCACTGCTGTGTTTTTAAGCCAATTATGTTTTTAGCTATTATTTCTGGCCATTGTGAAAAGATGCGTGTGTCTGGAATGTAACTATAATTAGCCCATGAAGGATCAGTTACTGCAGTTG
>CAYJFX010000065.1:0-4745 GCA_964369735.1 uncultured Treponemataceae bacterium | reverse complement strand
AACCAATTTCAGAAAACAAGACGGGTAAAACTGAAAGGGATTCATTATGCTTGCTTACAAGGCTTTCTCTGTCTCGCTTGTTTATGTTTTCAGGTAAATACTCATATCCCCCATAAAGTGGAGGAGTGCCCATTAAGGTATGACCGTTTACGGAAACTGTATTGGGATAATAGGTAAAACCATTAAGTTGTTCATTTAACCGAGGATTTTCTTCAAGCATAATTGGTACAAAAGAGCTAATAGCCTTATCCAACATAATTATTATAACATTTTTTTCTGTTTTAGAAATGTTGTAGACTGTTTCTCCTATATTATTATTTACATTATCTTTATTATTTTTAAAAGCCATAAAGTCTGTTTGTATTGAAGCTACATTAAATATACTTAAAAATAATAGGGTGGCACTTGCAATTCCAAAGATTGGCAACACTATTTTAGTACTTAAAAATTTTATTATAACTAATGGCAGTAAAAATAAAAAAAGCACTATTAGTGCATCTTGCATCATATCCACCATACTTGGCATTTTAGGAATTCCCGTTTCAAATTGTAAGCTTGAAGAAATAAGACCAAAGTCGCCAATAAAAATAAATGTTTGAAAAATGCTTACGAGCAGTATTGCACTTGTTATCCAAATAAAAACGGATTTAACTTTACTTGAAGATAACATGTAAATAAGTGGAATCCAAAACAGAAAATAGCCTATGCTTTGAAAAAAGGATTGGAAAACAAAATAAAGTGGGTTATCATAGCTTTCGATAAAAGAAAATTCTTGTACAGATGTAACGATTAACGAAGAAGGTATAAAAAGGCCAGAGAGTATGCACAATGAGATGCAAATAAATAGAAAAAAATTATTACTATACTTTCGATTGTGCTGTAAAGATTGTAAGAAAAAATTTGAAATAAAACTTATTAGCTTTATACAGAGTGGAATGCCAGCAATTACAATAGCAATACTGCAAACAAAAAGCTTGCGAATTGACGATTGATTTGGTACAAATAAAAGATAGTAAGCTGCTACTATACCTATTGAGAAGCATGACAATATATAAAAAAGTTTTAAAGGATTTTTTGCTTTCGAAATGATGTTTTTTATTAGTGAGAAGAGGTTGTTTAAAGTCCAATATAAAACAAGTGCAGAAGGAGAATTATACAGTAACACTAAAAATAAGGCTGCCATAACATAAAGTTGAATTTTTTCTCTAAGCGGAAATCCTTTTGTATACACTATCGATGATATGACATTTATTAATGTCATTACAATTGGCAATACATTAATTGAAACACTACCAATGGAAAGCAAGTTATCTGGACTTCCTAAGTTTTGAATAAAATAAAACGATGCACCGGACAAGGACTCTAGATTTGACAAAAAAGTGTAGGCTGCAATGAAAAAAGGTATTTGTATTAAAAGGCCCAAAGTGCTACGCATTGCCAAAATAGGGTGATAATTATTTTGTTTGTAGTAGGTAGATAAAATCATGTATTGTTCATCACCTTTGAACACTGCTTTGATTTTATCACTTTTTGGTTTTAAATGTGCTTGTGTCTCTCGTTCAACTTTTTGCCATTTTTCTGCAATTGCATATAGCGGAAGTGTTAGAATTTGAACTACCATACTTACTATAATTATTGAGAGCCCTGGGTTAACAAGAATCCTATTAAACAAAAAATATGATAGTTCAATGATGAGTTCTATTGGATATATAATTATGTTATAAAACATTGTTGCTCCTTGGTATGATTATTTTAGGAATAGTATTTTCCAGGACGTATCTATGTATTGTTTTGTAAAACCTTCATTATACAGTGAATAATGAAATGGAACATGCTCACATACAACTGCTCCTGTATAGTTTGTGTTTTCTATGGGAGAATCCAAGGGGGCTGAATCTAATCGTAATGAGTTTGGGTTGCATTCAATAATTTCTTTTTGTACCATTAAAGAGATATCAGTGTGAAGTGCCGAATATTGGCCTTTTATGTACTCTTTAGTATTATATATGGCAGCACCTCCAAAGGCAGAATACACTGGAATTTTTTTGTTTATAATAAAACGCTTTTGAATGTGGTGGACTATTTCTTTCCACCATGTTTGACCTAAGTATTCAGGCCCATATAAAAAGTTTTTTGAGCGAAATGCATAGGCATCTCTATATTTTAGCGCTTTTGTTAAGCCGTTTACGCTTAAGACATGTGCACCTAGTTTTTGAAATGTTTTTACCGCTTTAACAATCTGCCTTGGATTAAAATAAAAAACATCGGGGTCAAAAACGAGCGTATATTCGTAGTCGCTTGATACGTCCTTTGCTTTTTCCAGTAAAAAATTTCTTCCATGTGCTATCATTTGTACTCCACAAGGAATCATACGCGGTTTATGTTTTATAGGTGCTATAGAATCAATTTCTTCTTGTGTATAATCAAAAGCAAAATAATCCAAAAAAGAGTATCGAAGTTTAGCTTCTTTTAAAACTTCTTTTGTATTATCACTTGAGTTATTTTCATATACTAATATTTTAAATCGTGAAAAATGATTTTGTATTTTTGAAAATCGCTCTAAAGTTTTTTGTAATTGATTTCCACTGTTTTTTGTGACGCATAGTACAAGCAGTGAGTTTTTATTTTTTTTCATTGCTAGAAGTCCTATCTAAAGTAATTTTAAAATAATCTAAAGCAAAAAGTAATTGTGTATCGTTTTTTCCTTCAAAGACATTTTGCTCTGTTAAACCGCCTTGTTTGTGAAACCTTTCATAGAGATAGTTTACTGGGTAATATGTTATTTTTAAGCTTTTAGCGTGTACTAAAGGTGTGTTGTTTTTTGTTCTCGAAGCAAAAAACCAAATGTCGTCCGCGGTAGGACAAATTTCCATGTAGTTTTCTTCTTGCAAATATTCGAGATTCATTGAGTTAGGTGGGTATAAAATACCGCCATAGCCTACTGCAAAAAGTATTTCACTTTGTGTTGGATTCTTATTCCAGCATTTATATGGCATTGGTAGCCTATTCTCTGCTAAAGGGATACCTCGTACGGCATTAGCACATACTGCGCCCTTATTTTGTAAATGTGATATATATAAATTTTCTATTAAATGCTTTGAATAGTATATATCATCATCAATTGTTATTATAACTTTGTTTGGATACTGCCTTAATGCTGGGATAAGTTTTTTATATGACTTTGTATCTTTTGTATATTCAATTTTTAAGCCCATTTTCTCTAACTTACGCAAAGTATAAGGAATCTTTTTATCTTGGTAAGAATCGCAAAGGTAAAGAACCACAAGTTCAGGCTTTAGTGACTGTGCAAACATAGAATACACTGCAAGCCACGTACATTTTTTTAAGCGGATACCGTAGCTTGTTAGTGAAACAATGAGATTTTCTGTTTTATTTTGACACTTAAAAGGATTTATGCCTAGGAGAATGAAAATATATACTGTGGCTTTAATTAGTATACAATACAATGTTAATGCAATGCGCTTTATTATTCTAACAATTTTCACTTTTTCAAGTCCTTTATAAACCACTTTAGCTCTGAAGCCCACTTTGCTAAAGGATAGGGTAGCCGCTTTATTTCTTTTAAGCGTATGTTCATTTCTCTATTATCTAAAAGTCTGTTTTCAACTACACACTCAGGATGTCTGAGAGGAAAGTCGAGCTCGAGTGCAGGTAGCCTTGAAAAACGGTCATGTTCTGTTGTATGTGTTGCATCTGCAGAAACACCAGTATTTTGAATGAGGTTCACTTTTGGGGCAATGGAAAGTCCCCCTTGTGACCACACCGCAAAAACCCAAGCGCCATCCCAAGAAGGTATACGTTTTTTTAAGTAAGCGTCAAACAAGCTTTCCCAAAAATACTTATGCCCTTTTTTGGTAAAGAAAGCAGAAAGATAATCAGTTTTTTTGTATAGAGGCCATTTATTCATTTCTAAGTCGTATGCGCTCCATGCCCGAGCCCATGTTGCCCAGCCCCAAATATGAACATGGCGTGTGAAATAATAGCTATCTTCTGTGTAACCTCTTGTTTTAGGGTTAGCAAAGGCATGATTGTCTCCTGATATCATCATGATACGCTCATCATCTTTGTAGTTTTCTAAAAGTTCTTCACAATAATAAAAAAAGCTAAGGGAAGGGAGGCAATCATCTTCTAAAATTATAGCACTTTCAACCTGTGTAAAAAGCCATGTGAGCCCTGTAGATATTCTATCTTTACAGCCCATGTTTTTTTCGGTAAAGTGAGTTACAACTTCACATTTCCAATCTACTTCTTTCACAATACTACGAGTTTTTTCGCAAAGTTCTTTTTCGCCTTGCTTATGCGCTCTTGGTCCATCTGCAATTATGTACAGTTTTGGTGGCTGCACTTTTCTTACTTGATTAAGTACTTGGTGTGCATTATCGTAGCGATTAAAAATAATCATTGCAACGGGGCAGGTGATTGATCGTTCTTGCATGGTATTCCTTTTATCTTAAATAGTTCTACTATGTTTAAATATTCGTATCGGGGTTTTAAGCCAGTAGTATATTGCTTCAAGTATATTTATTTCTTTTTGATAAAAGAATGGCTTATTTTTGTAAAAATGTGTCAAAGGTGGAAAAAAGACTGGTAGACTTTTATTCATTGTGTATTCTTTGTTTTTTAGGCAACATGCTATCCACCAGGTATCTTTATCTCCATGAATAAATTTATATGTTTCTTTGTGATTATCATTTAATTTATATACTTCTTCAAGAACATCTTGC
>CAYJFX010000064.1:0-10821 GCA_964369735.1 uncultured Treponemataceae bacterium | reverse complement strand
CCTTATCTATTCTTCGTTTCCTCTATTATAAGACTGAATAGTAAATAACGCAAGAGAAAAAAATTGAAAATTTTTAAAGGAGGCTAAAAATTATTTTGACCCATATTTTTCATTGCCAGAAACCTTCTATTACCAAGCACTAGACACAAAAAAAGGAAGCGTAAAACATGTTCACACTTCCTTTGTATAATATCTTGTTTAAATAAATCTACGTGTTACCAGCTACAAAAGCATCGCATATAGCTTATCACAAGCCGTTTATTGCGCCCAAAAGATCGCCACTTGTTTGATCATGTGTTAATCCAGGTGGCTTAAGTAGATCGCAGCCAGAAAATATGTCCGTTACATTCGTAAGCATAGCTGTGTCCCATCCTGTAATATCAAGCTCTTCAAGCCTAGAACAGAATTTGAACATACTCTCCATTTTAATAACATTTTTAGTATCAAAGTTGGATAAGTCAAGCTCAGTTAACTCACTGCAACCCTCAAACATATTGCTCATATCCTCTACTTTTGATGTGTTAAAATTACTTAAATCAAGGGTTTCTAACGCTTCACATAGACTAAACATCGCAGCCATATTTGTTACATTCGATGTATCAAAATCGCTTACATCAACTTCCGCTAACACTCCACAGTCATAAAACATGCTATCCATATTTGTTACCTTTGAAGTGTCAAAATTACTCACATCGATGTCTTTAAGAGCAGCGCAAAAATAAAACATTTGGCTCATATTTGTTACCTTTGAAGTGTCAATATTTTCTAAACCTTCTATTGAGGTAAGCACAAGCCAATTAGCAAAAAGTGTAGACAAGTCATTTTCAGGTATTATTTTTTCTGCATAATGGGGCTTTTCAATTTTTATTTTAGTGGAAATGCTCGCCTCAGAAAAAACTTTTTGAAGCGCATCTTTAAGTCCAACACCGTCTGCGTTTTCGGTGGCCCTTAATATAATGGTTGGCCCATCAATAATTGCTTCCATGGGAGTTATTACATTTGGTGCAAGTGCAACTACCATAACTTCTTCAATGCTTAGGTAATTCTTACCTTCTTGTAAGCGTACTGTTTTAGATACGCCTTCTTTAATAAACACATCAGTTTCTATCAATACCTTTGCATAAAGCTTTTTTCCAGTTGGTATACCAGTAAACTCTATTGTTTGCGTATTTTCAGTAATAATTACTTCTTTACCGCCAAATTCCTTGTCAGTCTCGTCTAAATGTAGGCTTACATACATTGTATCGCCTATGTTTATAGCTTCCCTCTGCGAGCCACTAGAAGAATACCCAAATAGCTCTTCTAAGGTTTCTTTACTTACTTCAAAATTTACCTTTGCTTCATCTTGTACATCCCACAGCGAATCACATGATACTGCTAGCAATGCCATTAGGCATATTGTTATTACTATTACTTTTTTCATATTGTCTCCTACAATAAGGCTATTCTTTAATTACAAAGCTAGTATAATGTAAAAATATGCAATATTCAAGCTTTGGAGTGCAAGATAAATAAAAAAAACTGATTACTTTTCAGTAATCAGCTCTCATCTTCGCTTAATCTTAATTCCACAAGGATGTTGGATTCACCGCAGTACCGTAGCGCAAAACAGCAAAATGTAGGTGGTCCCCCGTACTCATTCCAGTGCTTCCTACCCAGCCAATGATTGAATTGGTGTCGACATATTCCCATCTCGATACATTTATATCTATCATATGGGCATACAGCGTTGTATAGCCAGAGTGGTGAGTAACAACTATGTAATTGCCATACACGGGGTCACCATAGCGTACCTGTGATACTTGCCCTACGAGGGAAGCATAAATTGGTGTCCAGCGAGGGGCAGCCATATCAACTGCGGCGTGGTAACTTCTTGCTCCTGTAAAAGGGCTATTTCTCCATCCAAAAGATGAGCTTATGTAATAGCGGTTTCGTAACGGGATTTTAAATAAATCCCCATTTATTTCTTGAATTGTAACCCAATCTAAAAGCGCATCGGGAACAAAAATCATGTTTCCCTCTTCTAGAGAGGTTTCCATTGCAAAGCCATTTACGCTTGCAGTTTTTTCAGGTGAAACTTCATATTTTTCTGCAATAGTAAGAGGTGTTTCACCATTTTCTCTTACTGTGTACAAAATTCCTTCCATTGAGGGTATTCGTAAATACTCACCTATTTGTATATTTCTTGTTTGTCGAATATTGTTTACGCTTATTAACGTATCCTGTGTTATCCCAAATCGCTCTGCAATAACACCAATCATATCACCTTCACGGATTCTATACGTTGAGTAAGAAAGTGTTGGGTACTCTTTTTCAGTATTTAATTCTTGTAATAAGGATCGCGGAGCTAAATTTGAGTTAGCCGGAAAATCTAGCCCTGCTGGAACAAAAGAATCATATCCCCCTTGTCCAGAAAAAAGCTGAGACATTAAAAGGTTTTCTGAGTTATCAGGTGACATTGTAAGAATTTTTGAGGATACATCATAGTTTGCTATGTCACTATCAATAGATATTTCCGAAACATTGCTTGAAACAAGAGCTTGTTCAGTTGAATCATTATGTTTAAGCTCTTCAGTACTAGGGGTAAAAAGCACCCAACCAAAAACGCAAAATACGTAAACTATCGCAGGCGAAAGCAAACTAAGCCTTTTAAAGGTTTTTAAATATTTTGTTTTGCGGTTATTTATTGTTTCAAGAGCATGTAGTATGTTTTCTTTCACCATCACTTCCTATTTAAACCTATAAAATATGTTTCAAAAGATTCAGAACGACAAGCAACAGGTTTAAAAGTTTTTGCTGTTGTAAACAGTGCTTTCATTTTTTTCATAAGGCTTTGTTGGTCTCCACCTTGAAAAACTTTTATCGCACAATTCCCACCCTCTGCAAGCATTGTCTGGGCATAATGTATAGCGCCTTCAACGAGCTCTGCTGAGCGAGCGGTATCGATAAGCTTGTTACCTGTTGTTGCGGGTGCTGCATCGCACAACACAGCATCGTAGGGTCCAAGCTCTTTAACACTTTTTTGCACGTCATCATTATACATGTTTCCTTGAAAAAAAGCAAGATTTTTTGCACTTACATTTTTTGAAAGCTCTTTTAAATCAACGGCAACTACTTTTCCTGATTCACTCAATTCTCGAAGCAAAAAAACAGTCCAACTTCCAGGAGCCGCTCCTAAATCCAGTACGCGAGAGTTTTTCGAAAACAATGAAAACTTTTCATTCATTTCTTTTAGCTTATATACAGAACGCGCAGGGTACCCTTCTGAAAACGCTTTTTTTGTCCAAAAATCACTTTTTTCATAACTACTCACTGCAAATTTTCCCTATACATAATTAATTTTACTTTCACGTATTTTGTTTATCGGCAAAATATGCTATAATCTGAAATATGAATTTTGATTTTACAGAAAGGCTAAAAAACATAGATAGCGTATTAGAATCACACCTACCAGCGCACGATGATGGGTCATGGCTTAAAAAAACATTTGCCGTAGATACATGCGTATCAAACAGCCTCACAGATGCATTAGTAATGCCATGTAGAAACCTCCTTTTACTTGGTGGAAAAAGATGGAGACCCTTGTTAATGGTTTTATGCACTGAGCTAGCACTCGAAAATGATAAAACGGTTGACGATGCAACAGCAAAAAAAATACTGCAAAGATCGTATGCTCTTACCCCCATAGTGGAATTTGTTCATACAGCAAGTCTCATCCATGATGATATAGAGGACAGTTCTGACATGAGAAGGGGAAAACCGAGTGCACATATACAATATGGCAATGACATTGCTATAAATGCAGCATCTTGGCTCTTTTTTCATGCAAGTACCTGTATTTTATACAAAGATATCTATTGGGGTAATAACGAATTGTTTTTGAAAAACCTTATCTATGAAAAATTGACACTAGAGCTTCGGCGTTTGCACTTAGGCCAAGCAATGGATATAACATGGCATAAAAATAACACCCTGCTTCCTACCATTGATGAGTATATAACTATGACAAGCTTAAAAACAGGAACGCTTGCATCTCTTGCAACATATCTTGGCCTTACTGCAGGAAATGAAAGCATCGAAAAATCAAGTAAAATGGCCTCATTAGCATCCAATATAGGTGTCGCATTTCAAATACTCGATGACATAAAAAATCTTACAACGGGAAATGTAGGAAAAAAACGTGGAGATGACATTGTAGAGGGTAAAAAAAGTCTTCCTGTGTTGTATCATATAGAAAACAATAAAGATGATTTTAAGCTTCTTATGACATATTTTGAACAAGCAAAAAAAGAAGGTATTAACTCTAGTGCAGTTGAAAGTGCTATTGAGCTCATCGAAAGTGGTAAGTCCATCGAAAAAGCACACATAAAAGCAAAGGAATTAATTGAATCTTCATGCAAAACAATGAAGGAATTGTATCCTAAAGCTCAAACAACCGAAATCATGTTTAGCTTGTTTGAAAGCTTGTTTTAAATTATACTACTTGTAGATTTTTTTATTTTAGCATACAATAGTGTAACCTTTTATCTACTCATGTAGTTTTTATTGGTAAAGAGGTATAATGAAAGAAAATGCAGATGTTCTAAATATTCATGCTATAGAGCTTGCCTCTCAAGGATATTTTACAGAAGCTATAGCATGCTTTAAAAGAGCAATTGGTATTGATAAATCAAATTTCCTCCTTTGGTATAACCTTGGTGTTACCTATAGAGATTCGGGTGATTTAGACTCGGCAAAAGAGGTTCTCCTTACCGCATTTCTCATAGATGAATATGATGAAGATCTTTTAGAAACACTGGCACTTGTGTGTTTTTCTCGTGATGAAATTGATGAGGCTTTCACTTATTGTGCACGCTGTATTGAAGTAAATGAACACAACGCTCGCATTTGGAACACCATAGGCGTATTGTATTTTGCCCGAAGTGAGTATTCAGAAGCATGTGTGGCGTTTGAAAAGGCTGTTACACTTTTTCCGTATTATTATGATGCCCTATTTAACCTTAGAGACACGTATGAAGAGTTAGGAAACAAAGCCGGAAAAGAAGATTGTGAAAGCAGGCTAAAAGGTATTAAGGATACAGGGCCCTATGCGTGACACAGGAGTTGTAACAGAGCTTGAGCAAAATGGCCTCGTAAAAATAATTCCAGTAATTCAAGATGCTTGTTTAAGCTGCACAGTAGCTGGTTGCGCGAAACGAGGAAAGCCGTTTTTTGTATCAAACCCCCAAAAACTAGATATTTCAGTTGGAATGCACGTAAGGGTGGAAGAATCAAAAGCACACCAAGCCGTTCAAACTATTATAAATGTCTTTTTGCCAATTACCCTTGCTATCATTACATACATACTTTTAAACACACAAACACAAGCCAGCGATGGTGCAAAGGCAGGATTCAGCCTTTTAAGCCTTTTTGTATCAAGCCTTGCTCTCTTTTTTATTTCAACTAAACAAAGGCTTGTGCAAAGTGAAATTGTCGAAGTTGTAGAATAATATTCGATAAAAAAATATCCAAACACTTGACATGTTGCCCTCATTTTGATAGTGTAAACATACAAAAAAGTACAAAAATCTGCTAAGATTATAGACACCTGTATAATTTTGTGATAATATTCAGTATAACTTTTTAAGGAGATTACAATGAAAAAGATTCTTTTTATTGCCTCAGTACTAGCCATTCTCATAGGCTGTTCAGGCGGAACAACACTAAAAGGTGTTGCAAATGGCTACGGTGGTGAGTTAACCGTAGAAGTAACGATGACAGGCGACTCAATTACAAAAGTTGAAGTTACCGAACATTCTGAAACCGTAGGAATTGGAACTCCAGCTATTGAACAAATTCCTGCAATGATTGTGGAAGCAAATTCTGCAGATGTTGATATAATTGCTGGCGCTACAATAACAAGTAAGGCTATAATTAATGCGGTAAAAAATGCTATTGACCCAGAGGGAACTGACGCACAAGGCGGAAAAACAATTCTTCAACAAACTGGTTCCGAATTTTATCAAGGAACAGGATCTTCATCAACAGCTGAAAAACTTGGAAACTTTTTTGATAATGAAAACGTGCATTATTACTATCTAAACAAAGTATATGCTAACACAATCTTTGATCAAGATGGACGTATTGTATCAATAAATATTGACCAAGTTGAATCAGGTACACCAAATATCTCAAACCCTAACATGCCACACTTTTATGGATGGCCTGGACAAAGCTACAATTATAATGAAGACCATGCAGGTGATGTTGATGGAACAATTGAGGTTGATGAAGAATTATTCTTAAGTCAATTTTCAGAATGGAAAACAAAGCGAGAACGCGGTGAAACATACATGATGACATCTGGCTCATGGGCTTCTCAAATGAACACATTCGAAGAAACATTCACAGGAATGACCGTAGCTGAAGTTGAAGATTGGTACAACAAATACACTTCTGACATAAATGGTCGTCCCTTAAAAGTAACAGACACCATGATGGCTGAAGATAAAGCAAAGTACGATGCACTTTCACAAGGCGAAAAGGATATGCTCGTTGACGTTACGTCTTCAGCTTCTATGAGCTTAAATGACCCACACGGAAACATCATTGAAGCAATTCTTGATTCATATGAAAAAAGAGATGCTATTGATATTACAGAAATTGCAGCGGAAGGATTTGGAACTTCTTTTATTGGAAGAATTGGACCTGGAAAAGACGATAACGGAGTGCAAGTATATTCATTTAATGAAACATTTGCCTATGCAACATTTGATGCAGAAGACAGAATTGTGTCACTTAGTGTAGACATCTACGAAGTTGTAACACCAAACTATGATGGAGATGGGGCTGCTGTTTTAATTGGATGGCCTGGAACAAGCTATGCTGGTTATGAATCTACAGAAGAAAACATGAAAGCAAATGCAAATGCATGGAAAACCAAAAACGAAAAAGGTGAATCATATATGATGGTAAGTGGATCATGGGCTTCTCAAATGAAGGGATATGAGGAACTTTTCATCGGAATGACTGTAGCTGAAGTTGAAGAATGGTACAATAAGTACACTTCAGATGCAAATGGTCGCCCTTTAACCGCTGCTATGACAGATAGTGCAAAAGCAAAGTACGATGCACTAAGTCAAGCAGAAAAAGATATGCTTGTAGATGTTACATCTTCGGCAACGATGAGCTTAAATGACCCACACGGAGATATCGTTAAAGCTATTGTAAAAGCATATGAAAACAGAAATGAAGTTTCTATTGCTGTAAACTAAGAATTTCTAATAGAAAAAAACTGTGGTACAAGCTATCACAGTTTTTTTTGTTTTAAACATATCGTATAAAAAAAGCTTATCACTCATGACGCGCTAAAAAATCATACATTATAGAATAATAAGATTTACTATCAACATATCGTGAAGAAAGATGGTTTGCTCCTACCACTTCTAAAATTTCTTTTTCTCCATCATAAACATCATACAAAGCACGAACCATGTATGGAGGAATGACAAAATCGTTCAGTCCATGTACAAAGAAAATAGGAACCGTTATATGTGCCAAAGCATCTATTGGTCTCACCTGAGAAAAATCAATACTAGTATGCATCTTAATAACAAGTGGTGATGTATAAATAAAAGGATATTCTGAGATATGAAGCATATTATTCATTAAATCACGTAGAACATCAATTACCCCTGTAAAAGAGCTATCACTTACAATTGCAAATACATTGGAAGGAAGATTTTCATTTCCTGCTGCAAGTAATACTGAGGCTGCCGCCATAGAAGAGCCATGAAGTACAATACGGGCATCTTTGTTTATTGAAAGCGTATAGTCTACCCATGAGGCAACATCTTTTTGGTCATAAAGCCCAAGGGTAATATACTCACCACCCGACTTTGAGTGTCCCCGCATATCGCTCGTTATCACATTGTATCCATGGTTATAAAAATTCATTGCAAGGTCTAGCGATTCTTCGTGATTTGAACCATAGCCATGAAAAACGAGAGCCCAAAGTGAGGATTTTTCGCTCCTAAAAATGCGGGCATATAAATCTATGCCATCAAAAGCCTTAATGTATACCTCTGCATTATTTGATGATTGTAAAAAATCTTCCACTTGCGCTTCAACATCATTGCGCATTTCTTCCTCACCTGGCGCATACCAACCATCATTCAATTCTGCCACCTCTGTAGGATCCATAGTAGCTTCTTTACTTTCATAGTAATCGGTAGAAGAAATATTCTTTCGTTTTAAAGCATATTCTATTGTAACAAGGGCTATGACATACAAAAGTAGTGCCACCACAATTGAAGTTATAATGAGTATTTTTGCCAATGCTCTCTTTTTTGATTTTTTTCTTTTTTGTGTCACCCAAAATTCCTTATAATAAAAGAGATACTACTTGAAGTATATCATTGTAGCGGAATATATACAAGAAAAGCAATACAAAACAAAGTATATTTACATTACCCTTTTTTTATGCTATACTCACCATACATTTAGAAAAAGAAGAGGATTTCATGTCGAAACTTTCAATACCCAAAAATTACACCCCAAAGCTTTCTCCAAAACAAACAGAGCATGCAATTGTAATGATTAAAGATTTTTTTCAACTTGCCCTTTCTACAGAGCTTAACTTAACCCGTGTTACCGCTCCCCTCTTTGTACAAACCGGAACAGGCCTCAATGACGACCTCAATGGCATCGAGCGGCCTGTTTCTTTTTCTATAAAAGACATGGATGAAACAGAGATGGAAATTGTGCACTCTTTGGCAAAATGGAAGCGAGTAAAAATTTCTGACCTAGAACTTAACAGTGGCTTTGGAATTTATACTGACATGAATGCAATTAGAGCTGACGAAGAGCTTGACAACATTCACTCTATTTATGTTGACCAGTGGGATTGGGAAATGGTTATGGATGATAAAGACAGAACTATTTCGTTTCTAAAAGATGTTGTAAAAAAAATATACAGGTGCTTAAAAAGAACAGAGTTTTACATTTATGACCGCTACGCAGATATTACGCCTATTTTACCAGAAGACATTACCTTTATATATTCAGAAGATTTACAAAAAGAATACCCTGAGCTCAGCGCAAAAGAAAGAGAACACGAAGTGTGCAAAAAACATGGCGCTGTTTTTATCATTGGCATTGGAAATCCTCTTGCAGATGGAAACGCGCATGATGGACGGGCTCCTGACTATGACGACTGGATTACCGAAACAGGTGATGGCCATAATGGTCTAAACGGCGATCTTTTGGTATGGAATCCTATACTAGAAAACTCACTTGAACTTTCTTCTATGGGTATACGGGTTTCGAAGGAATCTCTCAAAAAACAATTGGAGCAAAGAGGCTGTATCGAAAGAGAAAGCCTTTACTTCCATTCAAGACTTTTGAATAATGAGCTTGTTCAATCAATTGGCGGTGGTATTGGGCAATCGAGACTTTGCATGTATTTCTTGAGAAAAGCTCATGTTGGAGAGGTACAAGTAAGTACTTGGCCAAACAATATGATTGAAGAATGCAAAAAAAATAACATAAACATACTATAATTTTTTTCACAAAACACTTGCCGACTACACGTAAATTTCAGTATTTTAATGATATAAAATATACTTAATGACTAGGGAAAGTAATGAGTACAGAAGAATTACAAAACGAAGAAGTAGAATCAGTACAAGAAGAATCTACAACAGAATCTCAAGAACAAGCTGATGAAGCACCAAAAACTCCTGAAGAGCTTATTGCGAAGTTAGAAAAAGAAAACGCAGATCTTCAAGATCAATTTTTAAGAAAATCAGCAGACTTTGATAATTATCGAAAACGCATGTTCAAAGAAAAGCAAGACGCCTTTGATTATGCTAACACAAACCTGCTTACAGACCTAATTACGGTTTTAGACGATTTCGATAGAGCCATTGCAGCAGGCGTTGATGCTGAGGGCAATGCTGTTCAAGATTTAAAACCTGTAGTTGATGGCATTGGAATGATTAATAAACAACTCCATGGTTTATTGGAAGCAAAGTACAACCTAAACGCGTATGGCGAAAAGGGCGATATTTTTGACCACGATAAACATGAAGCAATTGCAACAAACGCTGGAGCAGTTGACGAATCAATCTGTTCAGAAGTATATTTAAAAGGATACATGCTAAAAGATAGGGTAATTCGCCCCGCAAAAGTAATGGTCTTAACACCTGAAACAAGCGCTTCTGTTGATGAGAACGCGTAAAACATAACAAAAAAGTGACTTTTTATAGGAGATAAAAATGGGAAAAATTATTGGTATTGACTTAGGAACAACAAACTCATGTGTAGCTGTTATGGAAGGCGGTGAGCCAGTTGTTATCCAAAACTCAGAAGGCGGAAGAACTACCCCTTCTATTATCGGTTTTACTGCTAAGGGTGAACGTGTTGTGGGACAACCTGCAAAAAACCAAATGATTACAAACCCTGCTAACACTGTATACTCAATCAAACGATTTATTGGACACCGATTTGACGAATTGACTGGTGAAGCCAAGATGGTACCATACAAAGTTGTAGACAATTCACAGGACGTTAGAATTGATGTTGATGGTAAACAATACTCACCACAAGAAATTTCTGCGTTCATTTTACAAAAAATGAAAAAAACTGCAGAAGATTACCTCGGTGAAGAAGTAACAGAAGCAGTTATTACTGTTCCCGCTTACTTTAACGATGCACAACGACAAGCTACAAAAGACGCAGGAAAGATTGCTGGTCTTGATGTAAAACGCATTATTAACGAACCAACCGCTGCAGCTTTAGCATACGGATTTAGCAAAGACCAAAAATCAGAAAAAATGATTG
>CAYJFX010000063.1:2895-10984 GCA_964369735.1 uncultured Treponemataceae bacterium | reverse complement strand
ACCCCTATTGTAGCACAATTTTACATAATTGGCGATAGGTTTTGAAAGAAATATCAGCTTTTCTAAGCTTTTTATTAAAAATTTTACGCCAAAATGGCATTATATAAGCTGTTTTCATGCCTGAATCTCGCCCACCTTCTATATCACTTCTTACACTATTCCCTACATATAGTACTTCATGGGTTTTTACTCCCAATTTTTGTGCAAGAACTCCAAAAGGATACACAGAAGGTTTTAATGCTCCGCACTCCTCAGAACCTAGAACTACATCAAAGTACTTTTTAAATCCCCAGATGTCGCCTTTTTGCTCTGGTGGAAAATCAGACATTACTGCAAGTTTTAAACCTGCATTTTTAAAAGCAATCAATGTTTCTTCAATATTATTAAAGGGGCGCACCTTTTTGAAAAAAGGTTTCAAACCTTCGTACACAATTGTGTTAATTTTTGTGTGCGCTTCTTCAACAGATATTTCCATGTGGTCCGCAAGCAACCTTGCTTGGTATTCAAAAAAATCTGGCAAGACTGCCGTTCTGTGTAGTGTATAGCGAACTTTTTTGTACGCAAAAAAGAAACTTATATTTCTTAAAAAATATCCAATCAAGCGTATAAACAACCTATGGTCTGGATAGAGCGTTCCGTCTATATCAAATGCAACTGCTTTTATATCTTTCATATATCCCTATTAAGTTTTAACCAATATAAGATATAGATGCGGCTTTCGATTATATAAAAAGCCCTATATCTAACAAACTCGTCTTACTCCACTATAATACTATAAAAGAATGATGCTTGTCCACTACTTGAACCCTCTTCAAAACGCCACATTGCAACTTACTGTCTAAGCTCAGATTGTACGTCGCGAGGTAAAATAGCTAATGGGGTAAATGTTATAGACGAAGGAGAACCGCTTAATCAAAATATAGCACATTTTGATTAAGGCAAAGTTATGAGGCTCTTTCCATTCTACACTACGAAGATAGTTTTCTCACAACGCCTACTGTGCAACATCGAGAGATGAATCACCCTCATCTACCTCTGGGGTTTCTGGCAAAAAATTCAATGATGCCTTCATTCGAACCAGATACACAAAAGAATCAGGGTAGCGATCAATAAATTGATCTAAGGTTAGCTCCGCGCCATTTTCAAAAACAGAAACCGTAAATTTTCCCTGTGAATCAAACCATGCAAAAAAAGCAGCCGTATTATTATAGTAGTATTGTTCGGCTGTTTTACCCAAATCACTTGATTCCTCAACTTCTCTGATTGCTCCAAGATAAAATAAATCGCCTTCAGTAGCCGCTAAAACATATAAAATAGATTTTAGCAACCTAGTTTCATAGCCTATATCAGTAACAAAATTTACTCTTTCGTTGTTGCCACTTTCATTTGAAAAAACAGCAAATGGTTCTACTTTTACATCTGCATGAGAGGTATCATAGGTATATGAAAGTGATGTATCTGCAGAGAGTGCAGCTGCAGCTAGGTTTCGCACAAAATCGTAGCTTTTATGTGTGTACTGTCGCTCAGGGATTACAAAATTAGGTTCTATGGTTGGCCTATAAAGAGGTTCTTCATACAGCACCCCTCCAGTAAGTGGCCTTACTAAGCCATCAACTAACCATTTTAAAAAGTCATACTCACTGCTATCAGAAACAAACATTTTTGCCCTTTGCGCGTCAGGTAACAAAGATCGAATTACTCTTACCATTTGAATTGAGTCGGCATATACATTATCATACACATCCGTATATTGCCATGGCAAAATATTTTGTGTAAGCTTTTGCACATCTCGAAGCGAAGCTGTATAGAAATAATCTAATGAAACAGGCACAGGAACTCTGTATGCTACTAAAGCATTAAAAATAGAAAAATTGGCAAAAGTCTTCTCATCTCCAGGTAAAAACTCAACAAAAATATCTTTATCGTTCATAAAGTAATACCGAATACGTACACTTTCACCAGTACTAACATTCCTATATAAAACCCAGCTCCCCAAACCATCCTTAGGCCATGTCTCAATTGAAAGTGCAGAGGGGGTAACTTCTGCATTTTCTTGTACCGTAGACCTATCTAGTGAAGAAAGATCTCGTATTTCTAGCGTTTGAACCACAAGAGGGGCTACAATTACTTCCATCAAACCATCTTTTTCTTCTGCGCGTACTAAAAAGTACTCTCCCAGTTCATTTTGCAAAACCTCTGCGCTTTGATCTCTTAAAAGCGGGATGTCTTGTGAGAACCAGGTTTCTACAAGCTCAGTGCGAACAAAAGATGATTCTGGATAGAGAATACTATTTGTTTGAGCATTCAAGCAAACAGAAATTGCGAAAAATAATACTAAAAAACCGTGCCAACGTAACTCAATGCTTTTTTTCATGTTTTTCATCAGGATGCCTTCCTACTGGCGCATTTGCCAATAAAAGTTTTAGCCTGTTCAACTGATTTACCTCACTTGAACCTGGGTCATAATCTATTGCAGCTATATTTGATTCTGGATAGCGCTCTCGTAACTCTTTTATCATCCCCTTCCCTGTTACGTGATTTGGTAGACAGGCAAAAGGTTGTACACAGGCAATACTGGGAACTCCTTCTTCAATAAGCTCAACCATTTCAGCTGTTAAAAACCATCCCTCTCCGGTAATGTTACCTAATTGCACAATATCATCTACCCCTTCCATAAGGTTGTAAATTGAGCGAGGGGCTTCAAATCGCTTACTTTTATCAAGTTGCTTTTTGATTGTTCTCCTAAATCTTTCAAGTACCCACACAAATAAGCGAGCGTTTCTCTCAGTTTTTTTCGGAAAGGCGAGTTCCCTATGTCTAAAAATACCCGTTGCAAAGGTATAAAAGAAAAAGTCTGCTAAATCAGGAACAACGCACTCTGCTCCCTCTCTTTCAATAGTACTAAAAATATCATTATTTGCTGTTGGATGGAATTTTACGAGAATCTCTCCTACTACTCCTACCCGTGGTTTTTTAATATCCAAAAGGGGAAGGTTATCAAAATCTCTTACTATTCCCTTTATGAGTCTATCATATTTCACCGGCGACAAAGATTTTAATACCTTTTGAGCCCTTCCATTCCATTTTGCATACATTTCGTTTGCAATTCCAGGGTGTGCTTCATATGGACGTGTTCTATATAACACGCGCATTAAAAGGTCTCCAAGCATAACAGAGCGCATCGCTCGTATAAGTAGAGGCGGTGTAATTTTGAATCCAGGATTTGTTTCCAAGGCGTTTGCACTCAACGAAATAACAGGGATATGATGCCAGCCTGCATCGGCTAATGCTCTTCTGATAAAGGCAATGTAGTTTGTAGCACGACAGCCACCACCTGTCTGAGTAATAAGTAAGCTTACATGATTTAAATCATACTCACCCGACTCAAGAGCTGCAATCATTTGTCCTGCAACCAATATAGATGGATAGCAGGCATCATTATTAACATATTTTAAGCCCGTTTCAACAGCCAATGCATCAACCTCTGGTAGAATAACAAAATTAAAACCTGAGTATTCAAAAGCCTTTTGTACTAACCTAAAATGAATAGGCGACATTTGAGGTGCTAAAATTGTATGCGTTTTTTTCATTTCTTTAGTAAATATTTGTCTCTGATAAGCAGCAGAGCGTACTTGAGCAGTAAATCCGTGGCGATGTCGCTCTTTTACCGCTGCAATGAGGCTTCGAATACGAATACGTACCGCCCCAAGGTTTGAACCTTCATCAATTTTTATGAGCGTATACATTTTGCCGCGAGCCTTTAATATCTCTTCAACCTGGTCTGCTGTTACTGCATCAAGCCCACAGCCAAAACTGGTAATTTGAACGAGTTCAAGGTTTGGCATTCCTGAAACAAAGTTACCTGCTCGATATAATCTATTATGATATGTCCATTGGTCCATTACTCGAAGAGGCAATTCCAAAGAACCTAAGTGTGCTACACTATCCTCTGTTAGAACTGCAAGGCCAAGCCCCGTAATAAGCTCTGGCATTCCATGATTGATTTCAGGGTCCAAGTGGTAGGGTCTACCTGCAAGAACAATACCAGAAGCCCCACGTCTAATTAGCTCTTCAATTGCTTCTTCACCCTGCTGTTGAACTTCTTTTCTAAAGTTGTCTTGCTCTTTCCAACCAGCCAATACTGCTTTTTTAACTTCCGCTAAAGTAATATCAGGAAATTCTTTTATAAGTTCTTCATAAAGCCTTTCACCTAACCGTACTTTATCATAGATAGGCAAAAAGGGATTCATAAAAGTAATCGCCTCGTTTTTTCTAAGGTCATCAACATTGTTTCTGAGTACTTCAGGGTAACTAGTAACTATAGGACAGTTATAATGATTTCCTGATGATTGGTCTTCTTGGTGCTCATATGGTGCACAAGGATAAAATATAAACTTTACCCCTTTTTCAATTAACGCAGTAATGTGCCCATGTGCTATTTTTGCAGGATAACAAACTGATTCTGAAGGAATTGTCTCTAACCCTTTTTCATACACATCACGACTTGAACGTGGAGATATTTGTACCCTAAAGCCAAGTCGAGTAAAAATAGTATGCCAAAGTGGATAGTTTTCATATGTGTTTAAAACCCTTAAGATACCCACATCACCCCTAGTTGCCTCGTGAGGTAAGAGTGATCGATAGGAAAACAGCCTCTTATACTTCCATTCATAAAGATTTGGAAGCGCCCCTTCTTTTACAGCATCACTGCCACCTGTATTTTGCGCATTTGACGCATCAACAATTTCTCCGACAGGATTTTTTGCATCAGTGGTTTCGAGCATTGCTCCTTTTTCACATCTATTTCCAGTTATAAATGTTCTAACATGTTTTCCCGTATTAAAAGTATTAATAGTCATAAGACAATTATTTGAACATTTTTTACATCGCTGCAAGGTTAAATCTACATGAAAGGCTTCGAGCTGTTCTAAATCTGCTATACCTGATTTAAACTCACCACATTCAATTTTTCTTTTAATTTCTGCTTTTTCCTCATCGGTTGCTCCCGGTGGAATTTCAGTTACATCAATCCATTGGTCAAGTGCAATAAGGGCAGCCCCAAAGGCACCCATAAGCCCTGCTACATCGGGTCTAAATACTTTAATATCTGCAACTTGCTCAAAAGCACGCAATACGGCATCGTTATTAAACGTACCACCTTGCACTACAACCTTTGTACCAATATCACTTGTTTTTCGAAGTTTTATAACTTTAAAAAGCGCGTTTTTAATAACAGAATATGAAAGCCCAGCAGAAATATCAGGAACTGTTGCGCCCTCTTTTTGTGCTTGCTTAACACGACTATTCATAAATACTGTACAGCGACTTCCTAAGTCTACTGGGTTTTTAGCCAATAAAGCTTTTTTACTAAACTCTCTAACATCCATGCCTAAAGAGCGAGCAAAGTTATCTAAAAAACTTCCGCAACCTGCAGAACAGGCTTCGTTTAATTGAATTGATTCAATTGCCCCATCTTTTATCATAAGGCTTTTCATATCTTGCCCGCCGATATCAAGCAAAAACTCAACACCAGGCACAAAAAAGTCTGCCGCTCTATAGTGAGAAATCGTTTCAACTTCTCCTGAATCTACTCCGAGGGCTGCTTGGAATAAGGCTTCTCCGTACCCAGTTGAAACAGCTCGCGCGATATAAGCATCTTTTGGAAGTATTTTATATAAATCTTTTAAAACTTTTACCGCAAGATCTACAGGGTTACCAGCGTTAACATCATAAAAACGCCATAAAATTTCACCCTTTTTATTTATGAGAATTGCTTTTGTGGTTGTAGAACCTGAATCAAGGCCTAAATATACGGGACCTTTTGCATCTTTAAGCTCTGCAGTAGCAGCCTTTTCTTTTCCATGCCGTTTATGAAACTCGTCGAGCTCTTTTTGGTTATTAAACAGTGGGTCAAGACGTTGTATTTCCTTCATATCAGCATCTTCGAGACTTTTTAATGAGTCTCGTAATTCTTCAACAGAAGGAAAGTGTATATCATCGGTAGGTTGGACACAAGCAAAGCTAGTCTCAGCAGAAAGAGCAGAGCCTGTTGCAACAAAGAATTGTGAATTCTCTGGTACTATAATTGCATCACCTACAAGGTTTAAAGTTTCAATAAATCTATGTCTAAGCTGATCTAAAAAATGCAAGGGACCACCCAAGAAGGCAACATTTCCTCGTATTGGTTTACCACAGGCAAGACCTGAAATAGTTTGGCTTACAACGGCTTGAAATATACTTGCAGCGATATCTTCTCTTCTGGCACCCTCATTGATAAGTGGTTGAACATCTGTTTTGGCAAATACACCACAGCGTGCTGCAATGGGATAAATGGTATTTGCTCCCCTTGCAAGTTCGTTTAAACCAGTTGCATCAGTTTCTAAAAGCGCCGCCATTTGATCTATAAAAGCACCAGTTCCACCTGCACAGGTTCCATTCATTCGTTGTTCCATCCCACCGTCAAAGTAGATGATTTTTGCATCTTCTCCGCCAAGTTCAATTACAACATTAGTTTGTGGAATTATTTTTCTAACTGCTGTGGTAGATGCCACAACCTCTTGCACAAACGGAATGGAAAGCCAATGAGAAACCGCAAGCCCACCAGAGCCTGTTACTTTTACGCTCAGTGTTTGGTTTTTGCCATTTTTACTGTACTGCTCAATAGCATCTAACGCTGCTGCAGTAACAACCATAATGGTGCTTCTAATATCAGCTCTATGCCTTTCATATCGGCTAAAAAGAATTACATCATTCTCATCTAGTACAACTACCTTTACCGTTGTTGACCCAACATCAATTCCCATCCGAAGAGGTTGCACTAGCGGTTTTATCACTAGTGTGTCTTTTTTTATATCAAACGCTTTGATATCTTCATTTTCAGTTATTTCTTTTTTCATAAAAACCTTACATCATGTACTACAGCTTTATTTTTAAAAACTGCACCAATCACATTTTAAAATTAAAATAGAGTAGCCTATTAGTAAATCTATTTTTTATGTACTTAGTACACTATTTTTGACACCGGTTCAATTGCATACCCGGCTTCATAAATAGCATTAATAAGTATATCCATTTTTTCATACAAGTAATCATTTCTTCTTCCATCACCTACACCTACAGAGATTGGAATAATTGCGCCATCAAAGAGATGTGGAATTACGCTTTCAATAATCTCTGTTGAAGAAACATACATACTGCCTTCCTTTGCAGCACCTTCTAATGTAACAGTATCATGAACCTGTAATACATTTTTTAACAAAGAATACCCGGCATTGCTTCCTGCTTGTTCAATTAATTCTGAAGTTCGATAATAGGGAGTGTGCCAAAACAGCTCCATATCCTCGCCTGTTAAAGCAAAAAACTCATCTTCATTGTTTGCTAACCCTCTACGGATAAAACTTTCATCTATAATAAATCCGTCAGACTGTAAATCTACAGATGTGTAAAACATTGGTGCAACTTCATGCCCATTCGCAACAATTGCTAAAACCGATTCTGGAAAACGTTTTAAAAACTCACCATTAATAAAAAAGCTTCCCACAAGTCCATAGTCAGTGAGTGTGTCTAATATTTGCACAAGTCCATCTCTATTATCTAAAGCATCAATTGCAAATGAAACAGTTGGTCTTTGTGTACTTCCTGAAAGCAAACTTGAAAAAAGCGGCTTGTTTTGGCTTTCTCCTTGGAGTGCCCTCACAAAAAGAACATTCTCAAAACGTCCATCCCTACCTTGAGAGCTAATAACACGCCAATACGCATTCATCTGTGAAAGCTCTCTGTTTATTGTTAAGTCCGTACCAACCCATGTATTTTTTGCGCTAGAATACTCAAAAGTTCCCACATTATTCGATGCGAGAATTCTTGTTCCACTTTCATCCCATGCAAATCGATTAACAGCTGATAAAAAAAGAACCTCTGATGCTTTTGATAAAAAGTTCCACTCACGAACAGTTTGATTTCCACCAACAAAAATTGATGATTTATTTTTCCATTCAAAAGAAACAACACTTTCTTCTACAAAAACATATTTTTGGGACCAAGTTGCTAACTCATATATGTATAAATACTTGTCGCTCATTGTGCTTTCGTT
>CAYJFX010000063.1:0-2885 GCA_964369735.1 uncultured Treponemataceae bacterium | reverse complement strand
CTGCCGTAAAAGCCACTAAGGATCCATCTGGTGATACAAGAGGATCTTGTGCTTCTGATGGCACCGCTAATTGCTCAAAAAATACTGATGATTGGTTATTATTGAGCCTATATACATAGCTTTCATTTAGTGCTCCAGAATACTCTAACCATAGGATAGGTGTTTCTAACAAAGTGCTACTATTAATTGCAACATCTGTTTTTTGCGCATTTGGAACCCACAAAACATTAAGCTCTAAGCTACTATCTGAAATTGGCACAAATGCTTGAGAATAAAGCGACTCTGAAAAGGTGCTTACATCTTTTTTTGCCAATGCAGCATAAGGCTCTTCGATTTGGAAATAAAAAAGCGAATGTTCATTTTGCATAATAATTAATTGTGTTCCGCTCTCATCTACCCAAAATTGATCCGTCACACCATTAAAGTCCCAAGGAAGCCTACCAACAATTTCTCCACTGCCTAATATATCAGAGTACAAAGCCCTCGTATACAATTCATTTATTGATATTGAAAAAACAATATCATCTTGAATATAAATTAATTGCTTGTCAGAGGCCCATGAAATATTGTTTATTGACCCTTCGCCAATTTTTCTATAATGTTCTTCAACTCGTGAAACTTCTAAAACATTTTCCACATCTAAGAAGAATAACTCACCTTTTTTTTCATACACAACAACTGAAGAATCTCCAGACCAGAGTACGGGTATGTCATCAAAACTAAAATCAGCTTCATTATTAAGAACAAATTCATTCCCGTTTGTTGTGTTTGTTAGCATTAAAAAAGCTGTAGCTGCAGAGCGTTTTTTGTAATAGCACATCCAATTTCCATCAGGGCTCACGGCTGTTTCAATAATATTGTCACGAGCACGTGCATCATTTGAAGGAGATGGTAAGAAAATACTATTTTGAGAAAGCTCTGTAAGGGAATTATCTATGGTTGAATACATAAAAGTGCCATCTGCATTTCTTACTTGCAAAAATCGCCCACCTTGAAGAGAATCAAGCTTTTGTGGAAAACAATTCAACAACGAAACATCACCGGTGCTAGCTTGCAGTGCGGTAGGGTTACCTGAGATAGTCGTCATATATAAATTTTTCCATGAATTGTTGCCTCGAGTTGTTTCTGCTGTAAACAAAAGACCATTGTTACCATTTAAGTCTACATCAGGAAATGCAATAGAACTTTGAGAAAACCCCAAAGAGCTTGTACAAAAAATTACACTTACGGTAATAAGTAGCGCACGTAGTTTTATTAACAACATAAACCCTTCTCCATAGTAATCGTGATATGTAAAATACAGTTTTCTACACATATAAGAATACCACAAAAATAGGCAAGTGGCAAGTGACTAGTAAGGCCCATGTGTTATTGTCACAGAACAACTATTCGAGATTTACAGCGAAGCACCCTTTTACAAATTGCACTAGGATAGAGGATACCAGCCAGTACATCAACACGCTTCTCTCAAGTACGCTTCGCTCCTTTCTTAATAAAGCCTTTAAATACGCAAATTATAGTAGTTATTTTAATCTAGCACAAAAAACGGCAAGGGTCTTGCATTGCTTTGCATTCCCCTTGCCATTGTTTATCTATACATACATTCAATACTCCATCGCTTTCATAAAACCAAAAATTTACCATAAAAAGAGTTTGACATTGCATTGTACAATCTGTATAATATTATCATTCTGATATGAATAAAAACCAATGTAGGAGCAAAAAAATGAAGAAAATTATTATTGCATGTGCAATTGCTGTTCTCTTTGCAAGTGTTACATTTGCACAAGAACAAGAACCTGGCTTTTCAAACACTGTTTACACAGGTGTTGGCTCAGGTGGAATGCTTGACTCAAACGCCCCAACTCAAGGTGGTGATGACAATGTAGCATTTGATGGATTTGTAAACTATTTTACTGCAAATATTCAAGCAAGTGGAATAACAATCGCAGGTGATATAGCATGGGCTCTATTTGAACAAGGCTCGCTTAATGCCAGTATCAAAGAATGGAATTTTAATGCAACAATGAGCCCGTTTGCAAATTTTGATGTTGGTGTAGGTACAAACCTAGACTGGCAAGTTGGTCCTGAACCTTTTTCTGGCCCAAGTTACGCAGCCTATGAAGTACCTGAATATGGCGGACTTAACATTTTTGCAAACAGTGTAGGTGCTATTTCAAATCAATTTGCATATGATGCTGTTGCAGTTCGTTATGAGTTTGAAGATTTACTTGTAATTGGTGCGGGTTTAAATGGTGGTTTAACAAATACACTTGGAGCTGGTCTTGGTATTCAAGCAGATATACTTGATCTTTTCACAGTAGGTTTTGCTTACAATGGAAGTTTTGGGTCTACAGGAAATATTTTTTATGTAGGTTCATCTATATATGTTGTGGATGGATTTGATATTGATGTATGGGCAAACTTTGAGCCAGAGCATAACACATCTATTGGTGGTAGAGTTATGTTTTATACAAATGGATTCCGCCTTTCACCAGAATTTACTGCTACCTTCTGGAGTAGAGATAAGTCTAGTCCTTCTATGGTCGCAGCAATTGTTGCAGAATTTAGCATTAGCGATACAATGTTAGTTGGTGCAAATGCAAGCTGGGGTCTTGGTTCAGATCCTAACACAGACAATAAAGCTATTGACGGTGGAGCTAGAGTTAACGTTTCACCACACTTTGTGTGGAATATAACTGAAGCGCAACGCTTAGCAGTAGGAATCAACCTTATTCCTGTTTGGTGGCAAGATGAAACAAGTGAATTCTTTTGGAGCATTCCAATTTCTTGGAAAGTTTCATTCTAAATTGACACTAACATAAAAAAAGGGTCAATCCCTGATTTTGTGTAAACCTCCGAAATAGTGTATAATGAAGATGTAT
>CAYJFX010000062.1:0-11097 GCA_964369735.1 uncultured Treponemataceae bacterium | reverse complement strand
CCGTTTTATTAAACGGCATTAAATACTGAGTTTGCAACGCAAACTCTAAATGAATAGAGTTGCACCATTTGTGCTACAACATTCATTATCTCTCCTATAAAAAGTTATTTTTTACGACTTTGTGTAGAGAGTCTTTGCAGAAACACCCTCTATGCTCCCTAACTTTCCCGAAAGTGTATTTATTTTATCTTGTGGACCATCGATTGCAACACTAATTATGCTCATGTTGTTTTCGCGATAAGGGATTCCCATTCTACCAATTATAATGGACGAAAACTCATGCAGAGTGTCATTTACCCGGCCAACCGAATTTTTGTCTTCGACGATTATACCGATAAGGGCGATTCGTTTTTCCATTTCTACCACCTTTCAAGGCTTATAATAAATGGCATAGTACTGGGAAAAATAGTGTATGAAGGTTTTACAAAAACCACGAAAAGATAATTTTTTGACATGCACCTTCTTTCAATTAAGATTACTCTTTTTTGTTAGAATTAACATATTTTGAATAAAACCCTTTACACTAAATGACACTTTGCCATTACGCATTCAGGAAGCATAGTTATATGCTTATACTTTATTGTATCACAGAGCAAAAGACTTGTCTATGATAAAGTCACAGAAGTTAAGTAATAAAAAAGAAACCCCTTCACCATTGACACCCGCAAAAAAAACCGCTAGTATTCCTACATGGAACCAATTCAACTCATAGCTTTTTTGGGAAACTATGGCAGAAAATACGAAAAAAATAGGCACAATGTTGCGTGGCTATTTGCAGACTCACTTCCACAACTTAGTAGTGCAAACTGGCAAAAAAAATTTAAAGGCCAATTTGCTTCTTTTACTGTTGATGGGAACCAAGTGTATGCATTAAAACCTGAAACATACATGAACCTATCGGGGCAAAGCGTACAAGAATGCGCCGCCTTTTATAAAATAAAAGCAGAAAATATTCTCGTGGTACATGATGAACTTGAACTTAAGCAAGGCTTTTTTAGTCTTAAATGGTCTGGTGGGCTCGGTGGACACAACGGACTTCGCTCAATGAAAGAATGCTTTGGCACGGCAGATTTTTGGCGCCTCCGTTTTGGAATTGGAAGGCCAAACCATGACGATGTGTCAGGATGGGTACTGTCTGACTTTACGAGTGATGAAAGCATTATGAACGAGCAAAGTTTTGACATGGCAAAACCACTTATTGACAGCCTACTCACAAACGACCCGAACAAATTATTGAACGACTGGAAAAAGGTAAGTATAGACCTATAGAAAAGAAATCAATTTTATTTTTATAGACAATCTATTTTGTAATTATAAAGCAGTGTCATTCTGAGCCTGTCGAAGAATCTTATAGTGAAAGATCATTGAGAATCAGACCCTCCGACGGAGTTTTTTGGCATTTTGACCAAAGTGGAGAAATCTCATTCAGAGATAGATCCCTCGACGGAGTTTATCCTGAGCTCGCCGAAGGACCTAGGATGACAGTTGGGCTTATTAAGGTAAACACTGCACAGCAGTATGCTGTGAAAAGGAAAAAATATGAAAAACAACGAAGCATTTGAAAACTTCATCGATATTATAAAAAAACTCAGAAGTCCAGAGGGTTGCCCATGGGATAGAGAGCAAACACCCGAAACACTTCGCTCAACCTTTATCGAAGAAACCTATGAAGCAATTGATGCCATAAACTCAGGGAATATAGCTCACATTAGAGAAGAGCTAGGCGACACTTTTTTAAATGTTGCGATGATTGCGTATATGTATGAACAATCAGGCGATTTTACCGTAGCCGAAGTTTTAAATGAGGTTTCCGAAAAATTGGTACGACGTCATCCTCATGTGTTTCCAGAATCTGAGGGGCATGCAATTGTAGAAGATGAAGCCATTACGAGCGGTGAAGTTTTAAACCAATGGGATAGAATTAAAGAGCAAATTGAAGGGAAAAAAAGTGAAAAAGGAATATTGGACGAAGTTCCAATGGCCTTCCCTCCACTTCTTCGCGCCTACAAAATGCAAAAAAAAGCATCTAAAAAAGGCTTTGACTGGGACAATAGTGAAGGCTCCTTTTTAAAATTCCATGAAGAAATTGATGAGCTAAAAGAAGCTGAGTGCACTGGAAACAAAATGCATATGGAAGAAGAGGCAGGAGACCTACTCTTTGCAGCCGTAAACGTTATTCGCCATATGGGCATTGACCCAACTATTGCCCTCGCAAAAGCAAACGAGAAATTTAAAAAGCGTTTTACATACGTTGAAACTGAGTGCAAGGCTCAAGGCATTGAAATGAAAAAAGAAAATCTAGAAAAGATGGATAACCTTTGGAATAAAGCCAAGTCAATTCCTAATTCCTAATACCAAATGCCTAATTGGAACACAAAAAGTCTTTATTAGATACATTCAGTAAAAATCCCATTAATCGGCGTAATCTGCGGATTTTCCTTAATTCACTAGATTTTTATCGCAAAATATGCTATATTAATAACATATCACTCTAAGGAAACAAACATGACTTTTACACAAAGACCAATCTATGAAAATAAAGAAGCAGAAGATGAAAAGCAAACAGCTGATGCATTAAGCTTAAAGTTCTTAAAAACACGCCAAATTCTTTTAACAGGTGAAGTAAACAAAGCCTTGGCAGAAAAAATAATTAAACAACTATTAATTTTAGAAGCAGATAATAATGACCCAATTTATGTGTACATAGACTCACCAGGTGGGGATGCCGATGCTGGATACGCAATTTTGGATATGATTCGCTTTATTAATGCGCCCGTTTATACCATTGGAATGGGACTTGTTGCGAGTGCAGGAGCCTTAATTCTATTGTCTTCTCCAAAAGATAAACGTCTCGCTCTTCCAAACTCACACTACCTTATTCACCAACCGCTTAGCGGCATTAAGGGCGTTGCCACAGAAATAGAAATCCATGCACGCGAAATAGAAAAAATGCGCGCTAGAATCAATAACCTTATTTCAAAAGAAACTGGTAAAGCTTTAAAACAAGTTGAAAAAGACACTGATCGAGACTTTTGGATGGATGCAGAAGAAGCAAAAGAATATGGCTTAGTAAGCAAAATAATTTCATCTAGAGACGATTTAAAGTAAATAAAAACACAACATCGGAGATTATTAATGGGAAAACCTCTTGTATTTCAATCAGATTTTGGAACATGTGATGGAGCTGTGAGCGCAATGTACGGCGTTGCATATGGAGTAAGTGAAGAATTAAAAGTATTCAATTTAACACACGAGATTCCTCAATACAACATTTGGGAAGCATCATACCGACTTATTCAAACAGTAGAATTCTGGCCAGCTGGAACAGTATTTGTTTCTGTAGTTGACCCAGGAGTTGGTTCTTGCAGAAAAAGTGTAGTGGCACTTACAGAATCAGGGCAATACATTGTTACACCTGACAACGGGTCACTCACGCACATAAAACGTATTTTAGGAATAAAAGAAGTTCGCGAAATAGATGAATCGGTAAATAGATTAGCAAACTCACAAGAAAGCCACACCTTTCACGGTAGAGATGTATATGCATACACAGGTGCCCGCCTAGCAAGCAACACAATTACGTATGAACAAGTTGGGCCTCTTTTTGATGTAAAAGAAATAGTTGAACTACCAATCGTTGAAGCTAAGCTCACCGATACAGCCATTACAGGTAGCATTGATGTTCTAGATGTTCGTTTTGGAAGTCTCTGGACAAATATTCCAAGAACACTTTTTTCAACACTGGGCTTAAAACATGGCGACCCAGTAGATGTAATTGTGCAAAACTCAACGAGGGTATTATACCGAAACCATGTAATATATATGAAATCTTTTGCTGATGCATATATTGGAGAACCATTAGTGTACGTAAATAGTTTAGATTACATGGCAATTGCAATAAATCAAGGAAATTTTTCTAAGGCATATGATGTAGGTACAGGGCATGAATGGTCAATTATGCTCCAAAAAGTGGAAAAATAGAGGTATCGAAAATGCAAAAAGAAGTTGTAATAGATTTTTCTCATTTCTCATTCCAATACTTTGCACAGTCGAAACCTACACTTAAAAATATTGATTTAAAAATTTACAAAGGCGAAAAAGTTCTCATAGTTGGACCCAGCGGTAGTGGAAAAAGCACTATTGGAAACTGTATCAATGGTCTCATCCCCTTTTCATATAAAGGCGAAATAACTGGAAGCTTAAAAATATACAATGATGAAACAAGAGATTTAGATATTTTTCAGCTTTCAAAGAGAGTGGGAACAGTTCTTCAAGACTCAGATGCCCAGTTTATTGGATTAACAGTCGCAGAAGACATTGCCTTTTCACTTGAAAATGATTGTACTCCACAAAGTACTATGCGTGAAATAGTTAAAAAAACAGCCACTCTTGTTGAGATGGAAAACTTTTTAACCTCTTCTCCCCATGAGCTTTCAGGCGGACAAAAGCAAAGGGTTTCACTTGCAGGGGTAATGGTTGATGAAGTAGATATTCTACTATTTGATGAACCACTTGCAAACCTCGACCCCAAAACAGGGCAAACTGCAGTTGAGCTCATTGATGACATTCATAATAAACTTGGCAAAACAATTGTCATTATTGAACATCGATTAGAAGATGTATTACACTGTAATGTAGACAGAATTGTCGTAATGAATCATGGTGAAATAAAAGCCAACATGACACCTGACGAGCTTATGGAAGCAAACATCCTAACGGAGCTTGGCATACGCGAGCCATTGTATATAACAGCACTGCGCTATGCAGGAATTAATGTTGCAAAAAAGCACCAAGCAGCAAGACTTGATACATTAGATATAAAGTCAGTAAAAAAGTCTCTTGTTACATGGAATAATGCACAAATAAAAAAAGAACAAAATGCATATGGTTCAGAATTATTAAAAGCAGAGAACCTTACTTTTAAATATGATACGCGCGGAAAACAAATTTTGAATGGTGTGAGCTTTTGTATACACGAAGGTGAAATGCTTAGTATAGTTGGAACAAATGGTGCAGGAAAAAGCACATTAGCAAAGATTATTTGTGGCATTGAAAAAGACTACGCCGGGGAGCTTTTTCTTGCAGGCGAAAACATGCGAGAGATGACTATACGAGAAAGAAGTAAAAGAATTGGCTATGTTATGCAGAACCCAAATCAAATGATATGTAAACCAATGATTTATGATGAAGTTGCACTAGGCTTGAGGTTAAACGGTGTTTCAGAAGATGAAATTGAAAAGAGAGTAAAAAGTACGCTTGAAATTTGCGGCTTATCACCTTTTATCACATGGCCCATTTCAGCTTTGAGTTATGGACAAAAAAAGCGCGTTACCATTGCATCTGTGCTTGTCATGAACCCAAATATCATGATATTAGATGAACCAACAGCCGGCCAAGACTACAAGCATTATACCGAAATTATGGAGTTTTTAAAAAGCTTGAATAATCAAGGTGTAACTATAATACTTATTACCCATGATATGCACCTCATGCTAGAGTACACAAGCCATACCCTTGTCTTACATGCAGGGGAAGTTACACTAGATGCAAGTGCTGTGCAGGCGCTTACCACACCAAAAGTAACTGAAAAAGCAAGCTTAAAACTCACCTCACTATATGAGCTTGCAAAAAAACTTGAAATAAAAGACATTCAAGGATTTGTGCAAGGCTTTATCGACTTTGAGAGTAAAAGTGTTCATTCTGAGGAGAGAGTGTGATGAAAACAAAGTTGTTTGATTATATAGAACGCGACAATATTATTTTTAATCTATCAGGAAGCACTAAACTTCTTTGTTCACTTTTTACAACTTTTGCAGTAATGTTTTCATTTGATATCCGCTTTATTACCGCAATATTACTATTTTCATTTGTAGTTTTGCGGTTGTCTGGAATAACCTTAAAGCAAATAAAACTTATGCTTATCTATGCAACGATATTTATTTTATTAAATTTTGTGTTTGTATTTATATTTAGCCCTACATATGCCACAGAAATATATGGTACTTACCATGAAATATTTACCATCACATCTCGATACATTGTGACACAAGAGCAGCTGTTGTATCAAGTAACGCAAGCTTTAAAATACTTTTCTATAGTGCCCATTGGCATGATTTTTCTCTTATCAACAAACCCGAGCGAATTCGCATCGTCGATAAGTAGAAGTGGGGTGCCATATAAGATTGCATATGCTTTTTCACTTACACTTCGCTATTTTCCAGACCTTATTAGAGATTATAACGACATATCGGCAGCTCAACAATGCAGAGGGCTCGACCTTTCAAAAAAGGAAAAGTTTTCTGCGAGAGTAAAAAATATTATGACAATATGTATACCACTTGTTTTTTCAACTATCGAAAGGATTGATATGATTAGCAATACTATGGACTTGCGTAGCTTTGGAAAATCAAAAAAACGTACATGGTATGTAGCAAAAAGCATACAAAAAAGTGATATTATTGCAACAGCTATATGTCTCTTGTTTTTGCTTATATCACTTGCACTATCAATATTTGTTAACAAATCAAGATTTTACAATCCCTTTATATAAGAAAATAAGCAGTTCCCCAAACTAAATGCGCAAAACATAATCTAGATACCTTGACAGGTTTTAGTTAATTAGTTTAAAATGAATTATCAAAATTTTTATATTTATTGTACAACTTTGGAGGTGTATTATGAAAAAAATGTTTGGGGTAACAACTAAAACATTTGTAGCAATTGGGTTGGGGGCAGCTTTATTTACGCTGCTTTTTATGTATGTTAAGGTGCCAAGTTTTATACCTAACACGCAATTTCAAACTGCATATGGTGTGGGAGCATTTTTTGCCGCTCTTTTTGGACCAATCGCTGGTGGATTAATTGCTTTTGTTGGCCACACAATTTCGGACTCTTTACAGTATGGAGCTTGGTGGAGCTGGATTATTGCTAGTTTTGTATCATGCTTTTTAGTAGGCTTAGTTTACCCTCGATTAAAAGCTGATGAAGGCATTTTCACTGGAAAAGATGCACTTATTTTTAACATTTTTCAAGTAATATCAAATATTTTCTCTTGGATTGTTGTAGCACCTGTACTCGATATTCTTATTTATGCTGAGCCAGCAAACAAGGTTTTTGCTCAAGGTTTATTTGCAGCACTAGGAAATAGTATTTCAATGGGTGTATTTGGAACACTTTTAATTTTTGCATACGCAAAATCACGACCAAAGAAAGGCAGTTTATAATACTTTCAGATAATACAAAAAAGGCTTTGAAACCATGGGATTCAAAGCCTTTTGTTTTTTATACTATCTGTTCACTATTCTACTTCTTCAACTTCTATTTTTAATGAACGATTTTTCCATTCCCAAGCAGCAAGACCTATACTTCCAAGCAATAGCACAATTCCTATTATACGAATAAAGGTAAGGGCAATTTCGTTTGGTAATAAAAAAAGCAGCAATGCTAAAATAAAGCTAACAATGATTTCTGTTGTTATTGCCTTTTGTGACACACCAGCTTGTTTTAGTTGGGATAAGCTTATAAACTCTGCAATTGCAGATAAAATGAGATATGTTGCCAAAATATAAATCATAATTGTCCAAATAACCTCTACTAATACTAGAGGCAAAGCAATGGCGGCAAGTCCAACTGCGATACTTGTAATTGCGCGTATTGTAATTATTTTTTTATATCCGCTTTCTGTAACTAAGGGTCGTATCGATATGAGGCTATAAAGCCCATTTCCTAAGGCGAACACTCCTAACATAATAACGGTAACCTTTAGCCATGCTTCAGGCGAAATTATCATTATTAGAGAAATGGCAAAAACGAGTATACTTGTTCCAATTATTGATTTACGCATTTTTATCTCCTGTATTTAAGGTAAAACTCATTGTACCCAATCTACAAAATTTGTGCAAGACTAATGTCATACATTTGTTTGTTTTTTTCTGTGTATAATAACAGTTGTCTTTTGCTTTTTTTCTGCCCTCTTTCCGTATAAAAATAATATGCTTGTTTTTACTTTTTCTAATGTAAGAGGATTTATACTAAACACTTCAAAACTAGAGTTAGTATACGCCTCCCTCGTGCTTTGCATGTCGGTATGCTCTAAGAGGGCTTCATGGTGCAAATCTTTATCATAACAAAGGCTAAAGCACTCAGGAAACACAGAGGTTTTCCCCATAGTAAAATAATCAAATTTTAATAATTCTAAAAGCACCGGAAGGCTTTCTTCATAATGTTGTGTGAAAAAATCATGTAGAAATGAAAACAATGTGATAGTTTTGTGCTGTGTAGAAAAAATATCCCTTTCATTAAAATATTTTACAACCTCAGAAAACACACTAAAGGCATTGTTTGCATTTTTTAGCACATAGTTAATGGTGTTATCAAAATAATGTGAATTATAATACCAGTCTAAAACTGTTTCTACATCGTGTAAAAAGCATAAATCATCATAACTCATCCATGGCGACTTTATTACCTCATGAGGAGGGTTTGTAAGCCATGCGTAATCGTGTTTCCGTGCATACGCTTCCATTTGAGTTCCAGAAAGAATTTTCAAAAAACCAAGTTGAAGCATGTCGGGTTTTAAGCTCAGTGTATAATTAAAAGATACCTCAAACTCTTTTAGTGATTCATGCGGAAGGCCTGCTATGAGATCTAAGTGGCTATGGATTGTTTTTGGAATTTGCAAAATATTTTTTGAAAGTTTTTCTAAGTCTACAGGCCTATTTATTTCTGTAAGGGTTTTTTCATTTGTGCTTTGAACACCAATTTCAAATTGCATAACACCAGGTTTTATTCCTTGCAAATAATCCAAGGCTTTTTTATCTAACTGTTCTGCTGAAATTTCAAAGTGAAACATTGTATACCCATTGTGATTTTCTACAATATATTTCCAAATCGAAAGATAGCGTTCAGTGTTTAAATTGAATGTTCGGTCTACAAACTTTACAATCTTAACTTTCTGATCTAAAAATATTTGTATATCTTCATATACGCGCTCTAGGGGCATAAAACGCACAGACTTTTCTATTGATGAAAGACAATAAGAACATGAAAATGGACATCCTCGAGACGATTCGTAGTAGTAAAGTTTAAAGTCAGGCTCTGAAAAATCTGTGTACGGAAAAGCAAGGTTATCCAAATCCAACGGAGCTCTTACACCGCCAAAGTGAATAGCTTTATCGCGTGTTTTTGTAAAAATCCCTTGTATTGAAATGAGTTTTTGCAAAAAGCATTCTTGCATATCTTTTTGTGCATCATTAATTTCGTTATAGAGCTTCACAATTTCTAAACTTGTTTGTTCCCCTTCACCTTGAACCACAAAATCTGCACCATCATTTGCTTGCAAGATTTCATTTGCTCTATACGAAACATCGGGCCCACCAAGGCCAATAATAAGCCTGGGAAGCACCTTTTTAAGCTCTTTTATTACATCAAATACAAGCCTTGTATTCCAAATATACACAGAAAAGATTACAATAGATGGTGAGCGTGAATGCACGCCACGTACGATATCTTGTGCATAGTGCGCAATTGTCCATTCTTCAAAACTAAGAATATCGCCTGTAGCTTTTGGTTCATATTTTTTTACATATTCAACTATTGAACGCACCGCAAGGTTAGTATGATTATATCGTGAATTTATCGCAGCTAATAATATACTCATAGTTCTATGGAAAAATATTAAATTTAATGAAGATGGAAAAATAGTGGTCATTGCTTCCACCACGAGGCATCATCCTATATGACCCCTCTACACTCGGTGCAAACCGACTTCCATGGTAGGAAAAATCATACCCCATATTTAAGCGAAAACCATTTCCCCATTGTGTTGATGTCACCTTTGAGGCTGATTCATTAGGAAGCTTTATAAAATCAGTGCGGGAGCCTAAAACATAGTCAACACCAAAATTAAAACCTGCAAGCTGGGGATATATTTGCACCCCCGTAAAAAAACCATAATCAAGTCGATTTGCATGGGCAGAAGAATTTGTTGCGAGGTCTGCAAGGATAAGTCCACCTGTTAAAAGCCTTACCCGATCATCTAAGTCAATTCCAAGACCTAAGTCCCCTGTAATAATAAAGCGACCAGTGTTTTCTGCATACACAAGAGCATTTTCTGTATCGATGCTTTCATCACCATATATTACGGCAGCTGTTCCTATATCCCAGTACCAAAAGAAAAAATCTTGACTTTGTGAAAAAAGAGCGTTGGCAGAACCAAGTATTAGAGTAAATGCAAGTAACTTTTTAAACGTCATAATTGTAGTATACACTATTTTGCAAATTTATGCTACGTGGTTAATTAATAAGTAGCAATTAATAGTTAATAGGACGTTTTCAGGTATAAAGACTGTTACATGTACCACAAAAAGTCAAAACTTAGCCTGTCATACCGAGCTTGTCGAGGTATCTCCGTCGTGGCGTAGAAAATCTTTATTTTTGCGTTTGCCACCTAGATTGGTCATTATATATCCACAGATTTCACAGATTTTATCTGTCACATTTTGAGCTACACTTACAACATTTTTATGTTACTATTCGTAATGTGTCCACATGCTTTCAATTTTTACTGTTTTCTCATCTTTGAAAACTTCATACACTAAACGGTGTTGCTTATTTATTCTTCTTGAAAGCGAACCTTGTAAATCACCCACTAATTTTTCATACGGCGGTGGATATTGATAAGGGTTTTCTTCAATTAGTTCCAATAATTTTTTTACGTTAGCTTTTAATCCTGAAATGGTAGCAATTTTTTGTGCATCTTTTAAAGCTTGTTTTGAGTATTTAATTTTCCACATGATTACCAATCCAAGGTATCACTGCACTCTTCAAGAGGTTGTTTTTTTGCTTCGATTATTTTTTCGACCATGCCCGGAATACTATGCAAGTACAAAGTTTCTGCCATTCCTCTAAATTCTTCTTCAGTCATTACAACCATGTTACCTTTCTCTGTTTGAATTAGAGCCGGTTCTTGAGTATCAAAAACATAATCAGTAATAGCATTTAGATATTTATTGGCAGTTTTTTGTGTATACATTGTCATAAAAACCTCTTAGGTTAAGTATACACAAAAAATACACTTTTAGCAACAAAAAAAGCAGT
>CAYJFX010000061.1:0-11113 GCA_964369735.1 uncultured Treponemataceae bacterium | reverse complement strand
ATAAAGATGAAAACTATGGAAGAATTATAAATATTGCATCTACTAGATGGCACCAGAATATGGAAGACTGGGAACTATATGGCATGAGTAAAGGCGGCATTGTATCCCTTACAAACTCACTTTGCGTATCACTCAGAGGAACACCAATTACCGTTAATGCCATTAGCCCAGGTTTTATTCATGTTGGCTATTGGAAAGAGCTTGAACAAAGGGACCATGATATTCATCCTTCTAACAGGGTAGGAAAGCCGCGCGATATAACAAACGCCTGCCTGTTTTTGGCAGATGAAGAAAACGATTTTATAAATGGCGCCAATATTGTAATTGATGGTGGCATGACTAAAAGAATGATTTATTAATGTGAAAAAAATTATGACTCTATATTAAACACATTTAAAAAATCTTGTAGTTCGTTAATAAATCTTGAAAGATGAAAACCGTCACATACTGCATGATGTACTTGAATGGCTAAGGGTAGTAGCGTTTTTTTATTTTCGCCATAGTATTTTCCCATGGTAAAAATTGGAAGTAAATAGTCATACCCTTTTTGCAAGTTGAGGTTAAATCCAGTAAAACTTGTCCAAGGAATGCATGAAACATTAAAATAATTTTTACCGTTTAGAGGTTTTGACTCTTTAGCCTTTTGCCCATACTGTGCCATATCTGTATGATAGTTTTCTAAGAATACAGGAAGGCTACTATTTTGTTCAGTCCACACATTTGTTATTGTCTCTGTATCTTTATGAAAAACTGCATAACAAGGATTTAAGAAATCATAGTAGCCAATGCTTCCATCCTCATCAATATCCATTCGAAACTCTGTGTGCTTATTTACAATAGAGGAAAGCGCATAAAGCATGCTCGGAAAAAATGGCGTATTACTTGTTTTTATTTGGGATAAAAAGTGTGTAATATCAACATTAACCGTCATGCTATACGTACACGGAATTGTATGAGAATAGTGTAAAAAGCTTTCTTTTCTATTCCATTGTTCTACATCGATTTTATTGAACATTACTTTATTATATCCTTCAAGATTTTCCCTCACATACTAAATAGTGCTATTCTTTTACCATTTTCACTTAATGTCAAATAGTTTCCAAGCAGCTGTATTTGGACCATGTTAAAATATAGTCACCATTACGGATGCTTCTTTATGAAGAGGTAGAATTACAAACAAGGCCGAGCCGCTCATATTGTTCTTCAGGCGCCTCTTCTTTTTTGAGCATATTAATTAACGCCTCAATCATACGCTCTTCTATCTCATTATTATTTATTGGATTCAGCTGCTCTCTGTCGCTTTCAAGGTCAAAAAGCAAGTGTCCACCATCAAATAGATCTTCAGGTGGGTAGGTCCATGGATAATCACTTGTGCTTTCTACTTCATCCCATTTACTTTTTAGGCCACCTTTTACTTTTATAATTTTACAACCTTTTGTAAAACTAAATCCCTCATGAATGGTTGCCGAGTTTAGTTCATCGAGAGAATAACTATCGCCTTGATGTTGGAATGCCCAAGTATAATTAAACACATGATTGTCATTTTCATAAATACCAACTTCTGATGCTCTCATATAAACATGTTTCCCATCAGTGATGTTTACATGACCGCCATGAATTCCAAATATTGCATAATCACGCGTCTTTTCCTTACGGAAAGCTTGCTTTAATGAAATACCTTGCATATCTTTTGGAATTGGTAACTTAAAATATTCTAATATTGTTGGGGCAATGTCTTGGGTTTGTACCAAAGCATCTGTTGAAACACCTTTTTCCGATAACTCAGGATGCCACATAAACATCGGAATATTTGCGAGTTCATTGTAAAAAGGCATAAGCATTTTCCCCCACCAATCGTGCTCTCCTAGTAAGAAACCATGATCTGTATTAACAATCAACATGGTATCTTTCCACATGTCATGGGTATCCATAAAATCTAATACTTTACCTAAGTAATTATCACACATTGAAAGCAGAGCTGCATAATTATTGACGCAACTTTGCGCTTGTTCAGGCGTTTCACGAACACGATGATAAATGGGCCAGTCAAAAAGAGGACCATTGTAGTCCTGGGGATACAATTCTTTATAGTTATCATTTACGAAAAAGGGTTCGTGTGGGTCAAAAGCTTCGATTTGCAAAAACCAGTTATCGCATGCATGATTATCATTTAGGAATTCAATACCTTTTTGAAATGTTACAGCCATTGGTTGGTCTTCTTCATTTTTCATTTTCATGCGGTTTACTACGTCGTTACGGCCCCATTCTCCTGCCATACCATCAATTATTTCTGGCTTAGGAATACTAGGCAAATATCCATAAACACCATCCCCTTCTTGTCCTCGAACAAACTGAAATGTGCTGTATTTTGTATGGTAATTTGCACCTCCTGCTTCCCAATAGTGCCAATGGTCGGAAACCAGGTGAGAGTGAATACCATTTTGTTTTAGAATTTCTGGCATCGAATCATCAAAAGGCTGAAGAGGTCCCCATGATGTATGTAAAAAATTAGATCTTCCTGTATGAATCTCTCTTCTAGCAGGCATGCACGGCATGGAGCCTACGTATGCTTTATCAAATTGTATTGTCTTTTTTGCAAGTCGTTCAAAGTTGGGTGCAATAACCCAATCATTTCCATATGAAGGTAGCATATGTCTGTTTAATGAATCAAACATCACCATTATTGCTTTCATAATAAAGTACTCCTAATTATTCAATTTTTATGTGGACCTAAAATTACTTTAATATGTTTTTACTATATTAGAACTTGGAAGTGTGCGGTTTGTAATTAAAATATACAATGATTTTATTGCATTGTCAACTATATGATTTGTAGATTAAGTGTTTCTGGTATCACAATAAAATAAATTGCATAAAATTACTAAATTTCATTAATTGTTTCTTGACAGATAATAAGTGGGCTGCTATAATCATTTGTGGAAACGTATCCATATATTGGATTTAAGATTATGGTTTGAGACTATTAGACATGAAAAGCGGAGGTAGTATTTTTTTACCACATATTTTGTAAAAAGGTAAAGTATGATGGTGAAGCGGTTTGTTTGGTTTGTGCTAGTGATGTTTAAAGTAAATGGCATAGAAAGGGAAGCTATTAAAAAAACATGGGAATAGAAGAAAACACTTTGTTAAGTGAAAAAAAGCGATAAAGGCTTACAATAAGGAGTAAAAAATGAAAAGATTGGTAGGAAGTGCATTATTATTAGCACTATTAATGGGTTGTACTGGAGGCACAAAAGAGGCTGCAGACGATGGAGTTTACAAGCTAGGAATCATTTTGGATTCAACAGGATTAGGCGATAAGAACTTTAATGATATGACATATGCTGGAGCAACACGAGCAAAAGAAGATTTAGGCATAGAGTTTGATTATGTTACACCATCTGGGCCATCTGATTATGAAAGCTTGATGAGAAGTTTTAGTGAAGGTGAAGATTACGATCTAATTTTAGCAATTGGAACAGATATGTTGGAGCCATTAGAGTTATTGGCAGAAGAATACCCAGAACAAAAATATACTATTATAGATATAGCTTCAGAGAAGAGAGAAAACATTCGAGGTATAGCAACAAAACAAAATGAACAAACATTTCTTAGTGGAGTGTTGGCAGGCTTAGTAACACAAAGTGAAGAAATGCCATTTGCAAACACAGATTCAAGTGCCCTTGGAGTAGTAATGGGAGTAGAGTATCCTAATATTATAGGAGCTAGAAATGGCTTTGAAGCAGGAGCACGATATGTGAATCCAGAAGCACGAGTGTACACAAAAACAGCAAATACATGGTCAGATCCAGTATTAGGAAAAACATATGCAGATGAATTAGCAACAACAAATGGGGCAGACGTAGTGTTACATATAGCAGGACTAACTGGAGTAGGAGTATTTGAAGGAGCAACAGAAAATAATTACTATGCAGTAGGTATGGGAGCAAATCAAAATACCATTCAACCTGATAATATATTAGTAACGGCAACAAGAGATGTAGGAGCACTAGTATATAATGAGATGAAAGAAATCATAGACGGGACATGGGTAGGCGGACCATTAAGAACAGGGTTAGCAGATGGTGCAGTAGGATATACGTTGGAAGGTTCAAATATACAAATACCAGCAGAGTATATTGAGATAATGGAAGCAGTGCGCCAAGAAGTAATAAATGGTGAAATAACTGTACCGGATGATAGTGCAGATATAGACCAATGGGCAGCAGAGAATCAATTTCAAAGGTAGTATTTGAATAATTTTCTTTGACAATGATTAAGGTGCGTTATATCAAAGGATATAACGTACTTTGTTAAAAAGTGAGGCTATCTGTAGAATGATTTTGAGTACAATAATATTCAAATCATGTTTTATGATATAACGAGGTAATTAGAAATATTATGCATACACTGATTTTATATGCGCACCCTAGTGAAAAAAGTTTTACTTATGAGGTAAAGAATAAGGTTGTAGAAGAGCTAGAAAAAAAGGGTTGGACCTGGGAATTGTCTGATTTATATAAGCAGGGATTTATTACTGATATGTCTGAAGCTGAATATGAACGAGAAGCTTTTTATTCACCTGAAACTCCATTGCCTGCTGATGTAGTACAGGAACAAGAAAAAGTTTTAAGGGCTAAAAATATTGTTTTTATATATCCTGTTTTTTGGACAGAAGCTCCAGCAAAGCTTGTCGGTTGGTTTGATAGAGTATGGACGCTTGGCTTTGCGTATGAAGATTGCATCATGCCGAAATTTGAAAATGTACTTTTTTTGGCCATAGCAGGAAATACTGTTGAGCATCTTGAAGAAAAGGGGTTTGCCAGTTCTATGCGAACAGTTATGTGTAAAGATAGGATTGGAACTCGTGCTAAAAATTGCGATATGCATATTTTTACAGAAACTTCTCGGGGTAATCCAAATAGAAATATGATGGTAAAGAGGCACATAAATACGGTGAGTGATATTATACAGGCATTATAAGTTGCCAAATTTTGTATTGCCTTTAAAGTAAATGGCATAGAAAGGGAAGCTATTAAAAAAACATGGGAATAGAAGAAAACACTTTGTTAAGTGAAAAAAAGCGATAAAGGCTTACAATAAGGAGTAAAAAATGAAAAGATTGGTAGGAAGTGCATTATTATTAGCACTATTAATGGGTTGTACTGGAGGCACAAAAGAGGCTGCAGACGATGGAGTTTACAAGCTAGGAATCATTTTGGATTCAACAGGATTAGGCGATAAGAACTTTAATGATATGACATATGCTGGAGCAACACGAGCAAAAGAAGATTTAGGCATAGAGTTTGATTATGTTACACCATCTGGGCCATCTGATTATGAAAGCTTGATGAGAAGTTTTAGTGAAGGTGAAGATTACGATCTAATTTTAGCAATTGGAACAGATATGTTGGAGCCATTAGAGTTATTGGCAGAAGAATACCCAGAACAAAAATATACTATTATAGATATAGCTTCAGAGAAGAGAGAAAACATTCGAGGTATAGCAACAAAACAAAATGAACAAACATTTCTTAGTGGAGTGTTGGCAGGCTTAGTAACACAAAGTGAAGAAATGCCATTTGCAAACACAGATTCAAGTGCCCTTGGAGTAGTAATGGGAGTAGAGTATCCTAATATTATAGGAGCTAGAAATGGCTTTGAAGCAGGAGCACGATATGTGAATCCAGAAGCACGAGTGTACACAAAAACAGCAAATACATGGTCAGATCCAGTATTAGGAAAAACATATGCAGATGAATTAGCAACAACAAATGGGGCAGACGTAGTGTTACATATAGCAGGACTAACTGGAGTAGGAGTATTTGAAGGAGCAACAGAAAATAATTACTATGCAGTAGGTATGGGAGCAAATCAAAATACCATTCAACCTGATAATATATTAGTAACGGCAACAAGAGATGTAGGAGCACTAGTATATAATGAGATGAAAGAAATCATAGACGGGACATGGGTAGGCGGACCATTAAGAACAGGGTTAGCAGATGGTGCAGTAGGATATACGTTGGAAGGTTCAAATATACAAATACCAGCAGAGTATATTGAGATAATGGAAGCAGTGCGCCAAGAAGTAATAAATGGTGAAATAACTGTACCGGATGATAGTGCAGATATAGACCAATGGGCAGCAGAGAATCAATTTCAAAGGTAGTATTTGAATAATTTTCTTTGACAATGATTAAGGTGCGTTATATCAAAGGATATAACGTACTTTGTTAAAAAGTGAGGCTATCTGTAGAATAATATTCAAATCATGTTCTGCAGTATGGTAAACTCATGCATATGGTAAGGAAAATGCAATCTCAAATATAAAATAGGAGTCTTTGTGATGAATGTAGTTGAAATGCGAAATATAACCAAACAATACCCAGGTGTTTGTGCTTTAGATGATGTAGACTTTTCGTTAAAAAAAGCTGAAATCCATTCGCTATTAGGTGAAAACGGTGCAGGAAAATCCACTCTTTCAAAAATACTATATGGATTAGAAAAAGCGGATCAAGGCACGATTATGGTAAATGGAAAGAATGTAGTTTTTCGTTCTGCACATGATGCAATTAATTGTTGTATTGGTATGGTACATCAGCATTTCATGCTTGCACCTGTTTTAACGGTTACAGAAAATATTACAATTGGTGCTGAGCCACGAAAAGGACCTTGGTTTGATAAAAAGCAAGCTGAGAAAGAAGTTTCAGATTTAATTAATAAATTTCAATTTAATATTGACCCAAAAGAAAAGGTAGCTAACCTGTCAGTGGGGGAGCAACAAAGGGTAGAAATACTAAAAGCAATGTACCGTAAGGCTGAAATATTTATACTTGATGAGCCTACGGCCGTCCTCACACCTCAAGAAACAGATGAGTTGTTTAGAATCTTGCGGCAGTTGAAGTCAGAAGGAAAAAGCATAATTTTAATTACTCACAAATTAAAAGAAACAATTGCAATAGCAGACAGGCTGACTGTTTTACGGAGAGGTAAAGTTGTTGAAGCTGGCACAAGCCTCGAAAACATTAAAACAACTGATTTAGCTACAAAAATGGTAGGTCGAGAGGTTACATTAGGTGTTTCGAGACGAACAAAGCATGTATCTGATGTTTGCTTTGATGTAAGCAACCTCAATTATATAAAAAATAATAAACAAGTTTTAACAAATATCAGTTTAAGTATACGAAAAGGTGAAATTTTAGGCATTGCAGGAGTTGAAGGTAATGGGCAAAGTGAGTTAATTTCTTGCCTTACTGGAAGTATACAGCCTAATAGTATGGACTTGAAATTAAATGATAAGCCATTAACTGGTAGCTGCAAGTCCTTTATTGAATCAGGTGTAGGGCATGTTCCTGAAGATAGGGGCAAGTTGGGTTTGATTCACAGTATGACTGTTGCAGAGAATATGATGCTTGGCTATCATGAAACTCCTGCATTTAATAAACATGGATTACTACGGCTTAAGAATATCGATGACTTTTGTAGTGAATGTGTGAATGATTTTGATATACGAACTGCTAGCAATGATATTGCAGCAAGTTCTCTTTCTGGTGGTAATCAACAAAAAATTATTATTGCAAGAGTTTTTACACAAAACCCAGATGCACTAATTATTGCACAACCCACACGAGGGGTTGATGTTGGAGCAATGCAATATATTCATGAAAAGATGCTTGATTTACGAGATTCGGGAAAGGCAATATTGCTAATATCAAGTGACCTTGATGAGCTTATTAGCCTAAGCGATAGAATAGCTGTTATTTATGAAGGCCAAATTGTTGCTCAGGGTAATTATGATGATTTTACTCAAAGCCAATTAGGAATTATGATGAATAGCGGAATAAAGGAGCAAAAACATGAATCTTAGCATATCTACAATCATGAAGAATTTTAATAATAAAAATATTTACTACTCAGTAGGCGCATTTGCCTTATCAATCATTGCTGCGAGTATTATTTTGCTTGTTAGTGGATATTCTCCTATTGAAGCCTTTTCAGCAATTTTTACAGCTACTTTTGGTGCTACCAATGGGATTATACGCACATTAACTTTGGCAACACCACTAATTATAACGGGATGTGCCTTTGTTGTTGCTAGCAAAGCAGGGTTATGCACAATGGGAGCTGAAGGTTCAATATTTCTTGGTGGATTGGCTTCTGGTTTTATTGGATTTACAGTAGATGGTCCCACAGCTATCGTAGTTCCCTTAGCAGTTATATGTGGTATGATAGCTGGGGGTATGGCTGGTTTGATAGCAGGTTGGCTAAAAGTGAGGTTTAATTCTAATGAAGTAATCAGTACAATTATGCTTAACTATATTTCTATCGGCTTTGTTTCATACGTAGTAAATTATTTAATTATTGAAGCCGATGCTGTGTATCCTAGGTCACCTAGAATATTTGAAAATGCAATGCTAACTAAATTGCTTCCAAAAACACAATTAACTACAGCATTTATTCTTGCACTTTTGGCTGCGATAGGTCTATATTTGCTATTTTCAAAAACAACATTGGGATACAAGATTCGTGCAGTAGGCTTAAATGAAGACGCTGCAAGAGTGGCAGGTATAAATTATAAGCGAATGATTGTGCTTTCAATGGTTATGAGTGGTGCAATTGCATCTTTAGCAGGAACCTCTGAAGTTCTGGGGATACAATATAGGGTAACAGAAACTATTTCTCCTGGCTATGGGTGGGACGGTATTTCCGTAGCCGCTCTTTCTGGTGGAAATCCGATTGGCGTTATTTTTTCTGGCATTATCTTTGGGTTTCTAAAGAATGGAGGGCTGTATTTAGATAGAACGACAGATATTCCTATAGATTTCATCAGTATTATACAAGCTTGTGTTGTAATATTTGTAGCATCACCGAAGCTGCTAGAACAAATTGTTGTAAAAGTAAAGTCGCTTTATAACGGCTTAAAAAGGAGATAAGATGGGACTTAATTTTGTAAATATTTTATCTAATACGCTTGTTGTAGCGACACCCCTAATTCTTGCTGCATTAGGTGGAGCCTTTTCTGTAAGGGGCGGAATTCTTGCTCTTGGATTGGAAGGCATGATGATGAGCGGTGCTTTTTGCGCTGTTGTAGCTTCGTATTATACTTCAAATGCATATATAGGCTTATTATTTGGTATGTTTGGTGGAATGCTTGTTGGTTTTTTTCATGGAGTATTGTCCATTAAATATAAAGTAAATCAGGTAATAAGTGGTATAGGGCTTAATCTATTTGTATTGGCAGGGACAACATTGTTTTTGCAAAAGATTTGGGGGAGCCGTGGCAATAGTGAATTTGTACAAAAGCTTGATCGCGTTGAAATAGGCTTTTTGAATGAAATACCTATTATCGGTGAGCTGTTTGCAAATCAATCACTTATATTTTATATTATGATAGTATCAGTTGTGGTTTCATGGTTAGTTATATATAAGTCCGTATTTGGGCTTCGCTTAAGAATGGTTGGTGAAAATCCTGTAGCTGCTGAAACCTTAGGGGTTAATATTACTAAGTACAAATATTCAGCGGTGCTTATTTGTGGCGGGCTTGCAGGTATTGGTGGCTCGTATCTTTCAATAGACTTTTTAAGTGCATTTACTCGTGAGATAACAAACGGGAGAGGTTTTATAGCTGTTGTAATTAATATTCTAGGTGCTTTTGATCCTTTTAAGATTTTTGTGTCTGGATTATTTTTTGGTGTTGCGGATGCAATTGCTGTAAACATGCAGGGATTCAACGTGCCAACGCAGTTTATTCAGATGTTTCCCTATGTTGCAACCATTATTGTGCTAGCTGTTGCAGGGAAGAAAATTTATTTTCCAAAAGGAATTGGAGCATAGAATTAGCAAAATTAAAATGAGTGAACATGTGTATACAATCAAAGATGTTGCAAAACTGGCAAATGCTGGTATTGCAACTGTTTCTCGATACATTAATTCCAACGGCTATGTATCAAAAGCTAATCAGGAAAGAATTGAAAAAGCTATACAAGAGCTAAACTATCAGCCAAATGCTATAGCTAGAGCAATAAAACTGAACAAAACCAATACAATTGCACTAATAATACCAACTATTTCAAATCCCTTTTTTACAGAACTCGCCGAGCATGTAGAAATCAATCTACTGCAAAACGGGTACAAAGTCGTACTTTGTAATACTTTTTTGGATGAAGATCGAGTTAAAACATACATTGAAATGGCAGTTCAAAATAAATTTGACGGGATTATATCTGCAACAGGAAGCCAAGATGCTTATGCATTATTAAAAAAGCATAATATGCCTGTGGTTTGGGTAGACAGAATTGATGTACTGGCTGAGAAAGAATTACTTTCTGTTAAAAGTGATTACTTTCAAGGAACGGTACTTGCTCTCCAGTATTTAATTAAAACAGGTGCAAAAAAAATAGGACATCTACTACCAACCGGGGATGCTTCGCTGATTCTGAATTTACATTCTGAAGCAATAACGCATGGTAAAGGGCAAGTTGATTATGAGCCGATTTCATATCAAGAATTTGATCATGAATTATTTGAATCTATTATCAAAAAAAAGTTTGACGCCTTACTAGTGTGGAATGATATTTTAGCAATTGATGTAATAAACTTCTGTCACCATCATGGAATTAAGGTTCCGCAGGATATGCAAATTGTAGGCTATGATGACATTTCCTTTGCATCTAAAATATATCCTGGGTTAACTACTGTAAAGCAGCCAATAGATCAAATAGCTTTAAAAGCAACAACGCTTTTATTAGAAAATCTAAAAAACCCAGCAATAATACAAGAAAGTGTTACATTGAAAAACTCGTTAGTAATTAGAGAAAGCACACAAAATTAATTTTTTATCATTTATGTGTATTTTCTTGAATTGAAAGCTCTCTGTTTACTGTTAAAAAAATTTTACGTTAACTGCCTTAATACGCTTACTCAAGTACTTCATATCCTTAAATTATTCATGGGGAAGCTTTACTTTAGCCTTCGAGTATTTCTTTTACGTATTCAATGCATCCGTTAATTTTTTCTGTTTTACCACTTAAACTAAGTGCCATAAAGTTTTCATCTGGCACATCAAAAGGCGCTGTAATACCAAGTGCGCTTGCGCTTTTGTAGCCAACTC
>CAYJFX010000060.1:0-11436 GCA_964369735.1 uncultured Treponemataceae bacterium | reverse complement strand
GGCAAAATTTATTGCAGAAACATTTTTAGAAAATGTGGAATGTTATAATGAAGTTAGAAACATGCTTGGGTTCACCGGTACATATAAAGGTAAAAGAGTTTCTGTCCAAGGAACAGGAATGGGACAGCCTTCTCTTTCAATTTATGTAAATGAGCTATTCAACGTTTACAACGTACAAAAAGCAATTCGCATTGGAACCTGTGGAGCAGTTCACAAAAGCACAAAGGTTCGAGACATTATTATTGCAATGAGTGCATGTTCAGACTCTGCAATTTTAAACCAACGCTTTGGATCTCTTCATTTTGCACCTACTGCAAGTTATGAGCTTATGGCAAAAGCAATTGAAGCTGCAAAAGCAAAAAATATTGCACACATGGTGGGCTCCGTTACTTCAAGCGACCTTTTTTATGATGACAACGAAAACTGGAAACTATGGGCAAGCTATGGTGTTCTTGGAATTGAAATGGAAGCTGCAGAGCTCTATACACTAGCAGCAAAGTTCGAACGTCAAGCACTTGCAATTCTAACCGTCTCTGACCACATTGCAACAGGGGAAACAACAACACCAGAAGAAAGACAGCTCACATTCAAAGGCATGATGGAAATTGCACTAGAAGCGGCTATTTCATAACCACCTTTTAATCCATTTTAAAAGCGATTTTTCTTATATGAAAAGTCGCTTTTTTTTCTTGACAATTCCAACATTCATGCCTTATCATATATAGAAAGCACTTTGCTATTAATATATGAGGATTAGGAGAAGAGTATGGGATTCGCAACAAATCAAATTAGAAACATCGCTATTGCAGGACACGGACAAACAGGAAAAACAACATTGTTGGAATACCTATTGCTCACATCAGGAGCCATTCCAAAGTGTGAAACAGTTGAGTCTGGAAAAACGGTCAGTGACTATACACCAGAAGAAATTGAAAGAAAAATTTCAATTCACTCATCTCTTTCTCACCTTACATGGAAAGATGTAAACATAAATATTTGGGACACTCCAGGTTCATCCGACTTTGTGGGTGAAGTAATTGCCGCCTTTCGTTCAACTGAAAGCGTTTTGATGTTAATTGATGGACGCTCAGGAGCTCAAATTGAAACCATAAAGCTTTGGAGAGACCTCGATAGACGAAATAAGCCACGTATTGTATATGTAAATCACTTAGAAGATGAAAGAACAAATTATGCAGCAGTTCTAAAAGATATTCATGATAAATTTTCGGTAGAAGTTTGCCCTGTAACAATTCCAATGGGCTCCGGTGCTGAGTTTAAAGGTGTTATTGACGTTGTTAAAGGAAAAGCCTTTTTTATTCCTGCTGATGGTCAAGCAGAAAAAGAAGTTGATATACCAGCAGAATACAACGACGCATTTGAAAATGCACGAGCTGTTTTAGCGGGAGCAGCGGCAGAAGGTGATGATGACCTACTTGTAAAGTTTATTGATGAAGGTGAATTAACAAATGAAGAAATAGAAAGAGGCCTCGTTATTGCTCTTGAAAACAATCGTATAGTACCAGCCTTTGCTGGGTGTACATTAAAACGAAGCGGTCTTGTATCCATGCTTGATTTTATTATAGAAACGGTTCCAGACCCTGCTCATGCACTAGAAACAACGACAACAAAAGAAGGTGAAACAGCAGCCGTAAAAATTAGCCCTGAGGGTGACATGAGCGCCTTGGTTATTAAAACTGCGAATGACCAATTTTCAGGAAAATTATCTTACATAAAAATAGTTACTGGTACTCTTAAAGCAGATCAAGAAGTGCATAACATAACTGAAGAAAGAAAAGAAAAACTCGGAAAGTTATATAGATGTGTTGGAAAAAAACTCGAAGAAGTAAAAGAACTTTGTGCAGGTGATATAGGAATCTTGGCAAAATTAAGCATCACAAAAACTAGTGATACATTATCAACAAATGCAAATACGCTCCAATTTGTTCGACTTCGCCACCCTAACCCTGTATACTCAATGGCAGTTTCTGCTCAAAACAAAAAAGATGAAGACAAAATGAGTGAGTTATTGTCTAAGGTTTCGGAAGAAGATAGAACACTTCAATTTAAGTACAATGTTGAAACAAAACAAAATGTTATTTCAGGAATGGGTGAATTACACATTGGAATTATCTTAAACAAAATAGCAACTCAAGCAAAAATCACAGTAGATACTGCAGTGCCACGTGTTGCATACAGAGAAACGGTGCAACGAAAAGCACAAGCAGAATACACTCACAAAAAACAATCTGGTGGTCATGGTCAATACGGTAGAGTTGTTCTTTCAGTTGATAAACTTGAGCGAGGCGAAGGATACAAGTTTACCAACGCAGTCTTCGGTGGGGCTATTTCTAAAAACTATATTCCTGGTGTTGAAAAGGGTGTTAAAGAGGCCATGGAGCACGGTGTATTGGCAGGCTATCCTGTAGTCGATGTTTCTACAACTGTTTTAGATGGAAAAGAACATCCAGTGGACTCTTCAGAAATGGCATTCAAAATTGCCTCAAGAAATGCATTTAAGGATGCCATGGCAGCAGCAGGTGCGATTCTCCTTGAGCCTATAATGAATGTAACCGTTTGGATAGAATCAAAATACCTTGGGGACATTATGTCTGATATGTCGAGTAAAAGAGGTCGTATTCTTGGGCAAAGCCCGCTTGGTGGTGGTATTGAAGAGCTACGTGCACAAGCACCGCAAGCAGAGCTATTAAAATATGCAATTGACCTTCGCTCGATGACAAGCGGTACTGGAAGCTTTGAAACAGCCTTTGACCACTATGATCCAATAAGCGGCAAAATTGCTGACGACGTTATAGCAAGTGCAAAAGAATTTATTACCATTGCACATTCTGATGAATAATACGTAAAATGTAGCATCCGTGCTACATTTTACTATCGAGTTTTGCAATAGCAAAACTCGTGTACTTTTTACTTTAGCGACATCCTTGTCGCGATAATTAAATTCACGGAAATTTGTTCGTAAGAGCAGAACATCCATGCTACATGTTACTATCGAGTTTTGTAATAGCAAAACTCGTGTAAGGCAGTGGAGGAGTGTTTAGGTAACAATACTGAAAAGTGTTGTTACCTTTTTTTTATCCAATTTTTATAATTGAAAGAGGCTCATCGCCAGAAGGAAGAACTCTAATATCTTCATCGTAGCGAACCATAATGCAATCTTCTGCGCTTACACATATGGTCTCACTCGTCGAAGAAGAAAGTGTGCCAGAGCCTGAAATAACAACCAGGCTAACCCAACCTGTATGAGACGCAGGCGTATCAAAAGCAGGAAGATTTTGATTATGTGCAGTAGGCATAGGATTAGGAATCGATTCTTTAGCAAAACAGATACGCCCAGGATGTGAGTAGTCGAGCTTTTCAAGCGTAAAGTAGTCACACACATATCGCCCCGAAAAACCTTTTACAAAATCGCCCGTAATGGGCTTAATTACATCAAGTGATTTTTCAACATGTATTTCTCTTGGGCGCCCCCAATCATACAAGCGATAGGTAACATCACTTGATTGTTGAATTTCTAGAATTCTAAGACCGCCTTGAATAGCGTGCACCGTTCCTGCAGGAATAAATAAAAAGTCTCCTTTTTTAACCTGAACACTTCTTAAATGATTTTCTAAGCTTCCGTCTTCAATTGCCGTTGCTAAGTTGTCCCTTGAATAGTTTTCTTCGGTTTCATTTAATCCAGCAATGAGTGTTGTATTAGGTTCTGCATCCAGTATATACCAACATTCTGTTTTACCGAGTGACTTTTCTACTTTTGAAGCATATTCATCATCAGGATGTACTTGCACAGAAAGTGTTTCATTTGCTTGAATTACCTTTACCAATAAGGGATAATCGCTCCCTGCTACTCGAGAAAGTGCCTTACCACCTATTATGTCGGTATCCTTTGAAACAGTGGATTCTCCAGCACTATGTGTTGATAAAATCCATCGTTCATACCCCCAAGGCCTTTCGGCTAAAAAATAATCTGTTTTGAACACTTAATTTTTTTCCCATAATTGTTCAGGGTAATAGTTTTCTTTTATTTTATTTGCAATTTCACCTTTTACAATTGCTCTATCTTCTGGGTATGTCATACCAAACCATTTTTCTGTAGAAGAAAAGAACTTTACTTTTCCAAGGCCGTTGTTTACAATGTAACTAGCACCTGTAGGTAAAAGTGATTCTGCTTTTTCTGAATCATTATTTTCTGCTATAAATTTATCCCAAAAATCTGTAAAGCCATCAAATGCTTTTGGCGTAAAGCCAAAGAGATTCATTGATACCCATTCTTTTCCGGTAAACTCAGAAATAGAGCCGTTAAAGTCAGTAATAATTTTGTCACCTTCATAGCTAATTTTTGTGTGCTCATCCATTGATTTTAAATATCCATTTTCTATTACACACACACCACGAGAAACAGAACCAGAGCGGCTCATAGTGTTTTCAAGAACATAACCAACCATTGCATGTTCTGTTGACCCTTCTGGTAAAACAGATAAATGATCATTCATTGTTGCAAAGGCTTCTTTTCCATAATAATCGTCGGCATTGATAACGGCAAAAGGCTCTTTTACTACATCTTTTGCACAAAGTACTGCATGAACGGTTCCCCATGGCTTTGACCTATTTGGTGATATTTTTGCCAATTGGCCAGGCGTAAAAAGAGAATCTGGGTTTTGAAACACATATTCTGCATCAAAATTTTTTGCAACCCTATCAAAAAATCTCTCTCTGAAATCTTTTTCAATGTCTTTTCTAATAATATACACAACTTTTCCAAACCCTGCTCTCTTTGCATCAAATGTTGCAAAGTCCAAAAGTGTTTCGTCGTGTAGTCCAACTGCATCAATTTGTTTTACGCCTCCATAGCGACTTCCCATTCCTGCTGCTAAGACTAATAATGTTGGTTTCATCTGTTTCTCCTCTATATATTTTGATAACTTTTCTCTACATTCATAATAACGTATTGCTTTAAAAAAATCTAGTGTTTTTTTACTATCAAAATGCCTACCCCTATGCATTGAAAAAGGCAAGAAAATAATACCTTTTTTTAACTTGACACCTATAATCTTATTGAGTTATACTTTTACTAGGAGATAGTTATGAGAAAATGTTTTTGTATTTTAGTTTTAACAATAGCGCTAGTAACTAGTTCATGCACGTGGTCTGTACCAGGATTTAAAAGCATCGATGAAAGGTCTCTTAATATTATCAACAATGCCATTTCTAGTAACGGCTTTTCAATTACAGGATTAGATGGATTTGTTCTCAGTTATTTTTATAATGAGGCAAATTCTAATAGTGGTAGCTTTTCTGAATCGTACAGCTTATTATATCTTTCTGGTACAAAAAAGCTAGAAGTTGATATTAAGTTTTATAGCAATAATGTAATTGACTCACTATCGATAAGCGAATACAAGTTAGAAAATGTGAGTGGTGAGCCACTTATTAATAAATCAAACATAGAAGTTGCATATAATGGGCACAATCTTTATAAAAAAACCGCAGTAAGAACATACTCAAAAGAATTGCAAGCAGATGGCAGCTACCTAGAAGAGGACATTGTAAAAAATGAAACATCTGCATGCTTACTCTTTGGCATTGGAGAAGTGCTGTATTTGTGGCCAGCAGAGTATGTGCAAGAGGATAACAAATATGTTATTTCCCATAATCTTGATAACCTAGATGACGCTATTATACTCAACGGAAGTGAAAGTGAAATTAAAGACAGTATATAGTAAATTGTATAAAGCATACTAAATAATGCTTAAAAGCTTTCTTGAAGAATTATCTTCAAGAAAGCTTTTTTTTATATCATTTTTGAAACTTTTTATCGCTTGGTTTGTTTACAAAAAGAGTCCTTATCGTTACAATGTAGGTATGCTTCTTAAAGCACATAATACACTCTTTTAGGAGAAAACATGAAAAAACTTGGTTTAATTGCACTAGTTGTAGTATGTTTGGGCATCTTTTTTGGCTGCTCAGGCGCTAGTTCAAACGCAAACGAAATTGAAAAATTGGTTGTAGGATACGTTCCTTCTCGCCCCGCAGATGAAATTTTAACAGCAACAGCCCCGCTCGAAGGATTGCTTAAAGCTGAACTTGCAGAAGCTGGCTTTACAGTAAATGAAGTTGAAATCATTGTAGGAACAAGCTATGAAGCAATTGGCGAAGGATTAGATGCAGGAACTATCCATGTCGGCCTCGTACCTGGCGGAACCTATGTTCTTTATTCAGATGGTGCTGAAGTTATCTTAACCGCAACAAGAGATGGCCTCAACAAAGATTCTGCAAATGCAAAAGATTGGAACGATGGCGAAGCAACTCTTCCAATGCCAGAAAAGCAAGTAACGTACTACAAATCACTTATCATTGCAGGACCTTCTCCAAAAGGACAAGAACTCGCTGCAAAAGTTAATGCTGGACAAGAACTCACTTGGGAAGACTTAAACTCAGCAACATGGCAATATATGAATACAACATCTTCTGCTGGTTACATTTATCCAACGCTTTGGTTAATGGAAAACTATGATAAAACATTACTAGATCTTGATAACGCATCAGCTGCAACAGGATACGGAGCTGCTTTCTCAGCGCTTAAAGCACAAACAGCAGACATAACAATGGTATATGCAGATGGTCGCCGTGATAACTTAAAAACATGGGAAGGCCAAGATTACATGGCCGGGGAGCCAACAACTATTTGGACTGACGTTCAAGTAATCGGTGTAACTGATGGCATTTATAATGATACAATCAGTGTTACGCGTGATGATTCAGTTGTAACAGATGAATTAAAAACTGCTCTTCAAACTGCTTTTATCAACATCGGTAATTCAGAAGCTGGAAAACCAATTATTGCAATTTACAACCACAATGGTTATGCAGTTGCAAAAGATTCTGACTATGATGGAGCACGAGCTGCAGGGCAACTCGTAGCAAACTAAAAGATTATTATTTGGGGCTGTCGCACGAGCAGGATTCTGCAAAAAGCGTCACCTCGAGCGTAGTCGAGAGGTCTCTTTTTCAAATGAGATTTCTCCACTTCGGTCGAAATGACGTATTCTTTGCTACCTTCATGCGGCAGCCTTGTTTTTAAAAAATAGGACAATCATGATAAAATTTGATAACGTAAGTAAAGTATACCCAAACGGAACAGTGGGCCTTGATACCGTAAGCATAAAAATTGACCAAGGCGAATTTGTGGCAATTATTGGCCTCTCTGGAGCAGGAAAATCAACCCTAATTCGCACGGTAAATAGAATGATAGAAGTTACCGATGGAATTGTTGAGGTAGAGGGCATAAATGTTCGAAGTCTTCAAGGAAAAGAACTTCGCTCTTACAGGCGAAATGTTGGTATGATTTTTCAATCGTTCAACCTCGTGCCAAGAGCTACCGTTATCAAAAATGTATTACAAGCAAGAGTCCCTAACTTACCATTTTGGAAGGTCTTTTTTGGAATATACCCAAAAGAAGATAAACTACTTGCCCTAGAATCACTTGATAAGGTGGGCATTTTAGAAAAAGCATACTCAAGGGTTGACCATCTTTCAGGGGGGCAGCAACAGCGAGTAGCCCTTGCAAGAACACTTGCACAACAGCCAAAAATTATTTTAGCCGATGAGCCGGTGGCAGCGCTTGATCCTGTAACTGCAAAACAAGTTATGGATGACTTTAGACGCATCAATAAAAATATGAATATTTCAATTCTTATTAACATTCACCATGTTGAATTGGCATTGGAATATGCAGACCGGGTAATAGGTATAAAAAAAGGAAAAATTGTATATGATGGACCTGCCAGTAAGGTAGATAAGTCAATACTTGACAATATATATTTAAAAGAAGAGGGGGTGCAAAACAATGAACATGCACAGCCCCAATCGTAGTTTTTTTAAGAGAGAAATATTTACGCTCGAAAATGGCACCATTGTCGAAGAACCAAAAAGCAAAATGCCAATAATTGTTCTTTCAATGATTGTTGCAATAATTATTGCAGGTTATATGACAGACTTTGATGGAATGCAACTTGTTAGACGCATCAGTTATTTTTTTGACATATTAGCTAGGATGATACCACCCGATTGGAGCTACATTAATGAAATTTGGCTTCCACTCATAGAAACACTTGCAATGTCTGTTGTAGGCTCGGTTATTGGATCTCTTGTTGCAGTACCTGTTGCTTTTTTAGCCTCATCAAATATTGTGCATAATAAGATAATTGTAGGCCTTGTACGTTTTATTCTTGGAATTACTCGAACGCTACCAACACTTGTTTCGGCTCTCATTGCAGTATTTATTTTTGGACTCGGTTCTTTTGCAGGAACCGTAGCCATTGCTATTTTTACCTTTTCTTTTATCGGTAAACTCTTGTATCAACAAATTGAAACAGTCGACATGGGAGCATATGAAGCCATGGAAGCTATGGGGTCATCAAAGATACGGGCCTTTTGGGCTGCCATTGTACCGCAGATTCTTCCAACCTATATAGCAAACTGTTTATACTGCTTTGAAGGGAGCGTTCGCTACTCAGCAATACTAGGATACGTTGGAGCAGGTGGACTAGGACTCATTCTTAATGAAAAATTGGGTTGGAGACAATACGATAAGGTTGGAATGATTCTTCTTACACTGTTGGTTACTGTTGGATTCATTGAAATAGTAAGCCGCTACTTTAGAAAAAAATTATCATAGGAAAAAACCGTGACTACGTACAACGAAAGAATACAAAAAGCATATAATGATGCCCCTAAAAACTGGATTGCAAAACTTATTCTAGTATTTGTGGTTGTTGCAATACTCATTTTCACGAGCAATAGCATCTCAGACCCAAACATAACAAGCGGTGGCATGGATGTAGCAAAAAACATCATTCAAGGCCTTTTTAATCCTTCATGGGATTTATTTAACCTTACAAAAACTGGCATTCCATATCTATTATTAGAAACAATTTGTATAGCCTTTTTGGGAACACTTATAGGAGCAGTTCTTGCACTTCCTACAGCTTTTTTAAGTGCATCAAACATGGTTCCAAGAGGTGTTTCATGGATTGGGCGCTTCTTAACCATGGTAATACGAACAATACCTGCGTTTGTGTATGGACTTATGTTTATAAGAGTTTCAGGCCCTGGCCCCTTTGCAGGCCTTTTAACCATGAGCTTAACCTCAGTTGGGATGCTCACAAAACTTTATGTTGAAACAATAGAAGATTTAAATTTTGGAATACTGGAATCTATGAGTGCAATGGGTTGTAACGGCTTTCATAAGGTTCGCCATGGTGTTATTCCACAATTAATGCCAGATTTTATTTCTACCGTTGTGTATCGGTTCGACATGAATCTAAGAGATGCTACAACACTTGGACTTGTAGGAGCAGGTGGAATAGGTGCCCCTCTTATTTTTGCTATGAATGAGTTTCGCTGGAATGATGTAGGTTCATATCTTCTCGGATTAATTATTCTTGTTTTTGTAATTGAATATTTTTCGGGAAAAATTCGAGTAAAGCTTACTCGTGGTTAGGAAGAATAACTGAATGCAAAAAACTGCTAAACTTTATTTTACAAGCGATGTGCACGGCACTTTTTTTCCCACAGATTATAAGCAAAAAGATCCGTGCAATATGGGGCTTTTTGCCATTGCAAATGAAATAAGTTCCAAAAAGGAAAACACTATTCTTATAGATGGGGGTGATATGATTCAAGGGAGCCCCCTTCTACAATATTTACAAAAAACTGGCAAAGACTACCATAAAGTCCATAATATTATAAACGACATTGGATACAACATTATTGCACTAGGAAACCATGACTTTAACTTTGGTTACGAAACCTTAAAAGGATATGTAAATGGAGTGCATGCAAAAGTTCTCTGCTGTAACCTCGTCGACAAAAAGCACGAGATAGATTTTTCACCGTATCACATCGAAACCTTAGAAAATGGCTTTACAATTGGTTTTATAGGTGCCGTAACAGAGTATGTAAATGTATGGGAAGAAAAGACTCATTTAGAGCACCTTGAAGTACTTCCAGCCTTCGAATCTATAAAAAAAGTACACGACGATATTTGTTCAAAAGTAGATGCCCTAGTATGTATTTTTCATGGGGGCTTTGAGCATGATTTAAGTGACAGTGAAAATTACACACTTACTACAATTGGTGAAAACATTGGGCTTGCAATTTGTAAAGAATTAAATTTTAACCTGTTACTAACCGCACACCAACACATGCAATTGCAAGGAACAACAGTATTTGGAACGCATACCTTACAAGTTCCAAGTAATGCGACATGGTATGCAGACATTGATATAACTATAGCAGAAAACAAATGTGTAGAAATACAAAGCCGTAACATCGCAGCAAATGCACTCAATACTAATACCAAACTTGAAGACAAATATGCAGAGCTACAAAAAAATGTTCAAAGCTGGCTCGATATTCCTGTGGGAAAACTGTCCCATGCACTAACCCAAACAAATCCTTTAGAAATAATGCAAAATGGGTGGAGATTTTCAGAATTATGTAATAGTATAATATTGGAAAAGATTGATGCAGACATGTGCTGTACAAGCCTTATGAACGAGCCCTACCCGCTTTCAAAAACAGTCACCATGCGAGACATCGTAAGTGCATATCCTTTTCAAAATGAAATTGCAACAATAGAGGTAAACTCACACATTCTAAAAGAAGCGCTGGAGCACGTAGCCAGTTTTTTTATTCTTAATGATGGCATACTCGGCATTAATCCAAAGTATACAAAGCAAAAGCTTGAACTATATAATTTTGATTTTTACTATGGCATTGAATACTCCTTTGATCTTACAAAAGAGATAGGTAATAGGGTCGTTCGATTACAAAAAGATGGAAAAGACCTAAACCCAAGTAAAACCTACCGACTTGGTCTAACAGGCTACAGAGCCAGTGGCGCGGGTGGTTATGATATGTTTAAAGAATGTAAAACAGTTTCAAGAACGATAGAAGATGTTCAGCAAATGCTCATAGAAAAAATTACAGACAACAAAGAGCTCTCTATTCCAAAAGAAGCAGACTATAAGGTTTTTTGGTAATAGCACTTTTAGATAATTAAATTTGCCCAATAATTTAGCGAAAAAACGTAGGAGAAAAGATGGAATACAAAACCTCGGAAGTATGCTCTCAAAACATATCGATTGAAATGGACGGGACAAAAATAAAATCTGTTTCATTTTTGGGTGGCTGCCCTGGGAATCTACTAGGCATTGGTAGCATTGTAGTTGGCATGGAAGCAGCGGATGTAATAGATGCATTTAAAGGTATTACATGTGGGTCAAAATCTACATCTTGCCCAGACCAACTAGCACGAGCGTTAGAACAAATAGCAACTTAATACGCATTCTACTTGTATATTTCTTTTAGTCCCTACGGGAATCGAACCCGTCTTTGCGCCGTGAGAGGGCGCCG
>CAYJFX010000059.1:0-11538 GCA_964369735.1 uncultured Treponemataceae bacterium | reverse complement strand
GCCAAAAAATGCAATCACAAAACAATTTATGGCATCTTTTGCTATGGATGATGTTCAGCTAACATTTAACGATGATGCCATTGCTACTATTGCAGAAATGTCAATAGCTCAAAAAACGGGAGCTCGTGGATTAAGGGCTATAGTTGAAAAAATGCTTTTGGATGTTATGTTTGAAATACCATCAATAAAGGGTAAAAAGTCGCTTGCAATTACTGCCGAAATGGTTAGAAATAAGCAATGTTCTGGGGAAACTCTTCAAATTGAGCAACGAAGTGCATAATAAAAAAATCGGCAAATAGTGCCGATTTTTTTTTATTTTATTAAGCTTTTTAACAAATCAACCGTTCTTTGGGCTGTTTTATCCCATGAAAAACGCTTTGTCCATTCTATTCCATCTCTCTTAAGTTTTTCTCTTAAAACCTCATCAGTTACTATTTTTTCAATTGCAGCAGAAAAATTTTCACCATTATCTGGGTCAAAATACAGAGCAAAATCACCCGCAATTTCACCAAGTGATCCTTTTTTTGAACATGCAACAGGAACTCCACAGGCCATAGCTTCAATTACAGGAAGCCCAACTCCTTCATTAATTGATGGGAATACACATGCTTCAGAGAGAGAATAAAGATCGTAAAAGCTTTCCCGCGGGAAATGACCGGTAATAAGGATATCAGAAGCATATTCGCATGATTCAAGTTTTTTATATACTTCTTTTGCATACGCTTCTTCATTTCCTGCTAGCACTAAGCGGTGTGGTAAACCAGTACGCTTCTTAAAATCTGAAAAAGCATCAATAAGTTCAATATGTTTTTTATCACTATTTACTATTCTTGAAGCGTACGTAATATAGGGTCTTTTTATTGCAAAAGGTTGTATGTATGCAATATCATCATGGGAATCATATTCTTCACTCAAATCTCTTCTTTTATTATTTGAAAGAGCGTGATCAACGCCATCATATATAACTTCAATTTTTTCTGGGTTTATTTTAAGTTTAGCTAAGTCCTTTCTAATAAATTGACTTACAGCAATAACTTTGCTTGCTCGTTTTAAGTTCCGCTTAAATAGTCCAACTGATATTTTATTCGTAGACTTTTCTAACGAATTTGATACAATATCGTGTACCACCACAACGGTTGGTGTTTTGCATCCTATGTGGCCAGCTGGAGATCCTGAAGGGAAAAGTACAGCGTCATATTTTTGTTTAGCTATAAAAGATTTAAGCTTAAATGTATGCCATATTTTTTCAGCTTTTGCATTATCAGGGATATCTATTCCCCTGAATGTTACTCTTCCGTCTCCTGGATCAAATGTGTATCTATCTATTTCGTGCCCAAATAATTCATATGTGCAGTTTTCATCAAAGGGCAAATTTTTTACTAGTGAAGAAACATAAGAGCCTAAGCCTGATTTTCCATGCTCGCAGCCAAAAACATCAATACCAATTTTCATTGTTAGCATTATAGCATAGATTTAAATTCTATGCTATACTAAAAGTATCATGAATAGCTTATCAATACATGAGTTTTTTTTACAAAAGCTTGAACAACGCTCAATTACTGAGCCCACAAAGGTCCAAGAAAAAGTTATACCCCTTATTTCTACCTCCAAGCATTGTTTTTTCGAATCTGAAACAGGTACTGGAAAAACTCTTGCATATTTACTTCCCCTTTTACAAAAAAGTTTCTTTGAAAAAACAATGGGCGATGTATCATTGCTTGACAAAAATAAGGTGAGCCTTTTTCCTATCCCTGAATTAATAATTATTTCACCTACGCTAGAACTTGCCTCACAAATCAAAAATGAAATAAATACTTTTTCACCTTTTAAAGCTGTGCTATGTTTTGGAGGAGCTCCACTAAAGCGACAAATTGAAAGTTTTAAAGATAAGCCGTATGCAGTCGTTGGTTCTAGTATACGCTTAGCAGAATTAATACATTTAAAAAAATTAAAAGTTAAAGCTGTAAAAGCAATAATTTTAGATGAAGTAGATCGTCTATTATCCCCTGAGATGAGGGATGAAACTATTTCTTTAGTTCAAATGATGCCAGATGATGTACAAGTGATTGCATGTTCTGCAACACTTCCTGAATCAATGCAAAAAGTATTAAAGCGGTCGATTGAAAATAAGACTGTTAAAGATTTTGAAATTGCCTTACTTCCAAAGGAAGATGTCTTAAAGTCGCGAATTACCCACTGGGCTTTTCACGCCGAAAGCCGTGATAAAGCAAAGGTATTGCGTAGTTTTTTGGCTGCAGAAAAGCCTAAAAAGGCAATAATATTTTGCTCAAGAGTAGACGAAACAATATATTTAAATGAACGATTAAAACACCATAAGGTCAGCTGTGAAGTATTAACCGCAAAAACAGACAAAGTTAAGCGAAAGCAAGCATTGGATCACTTTAGATCGGGAAAGCTTCCCATTATCATTACAAGCGACCTTGCTGCGAGAGGGCTTGATATTCCTAATATTACTCACATAATTCAAATGGACCTACCATCTAATGCAGATTTTTTTGTTCATAGGGCAGGGCGCACAGCAAGAGCCGGAAAGTTAGGTGTAAATGCGCTCATTGGCGATGAGTACGAGCTACGAAATCTATCAAAACTAGAAAAACGCTTAGGTATTATTATATACCCTCGAGAACTTCGAGATGGAAAAGTAGTAGAGCCAATCATTGAAAATTAGTAATGAGCATTATTGTGCCTTGAATTATTAACTGCACTGTGTGTATATCATAATTATTAATTAACCTAGTCTTGACCTTAAACCATATACACGGTAAAATAGATACAATATACTGGGTGTTTTATCCACTGAAAGGTAAAATGCTTTACTAGAGGGTTGTACGTGTTTCTAAAAGGTCTTGAAATTTTTGGTTTTAAATCGTTTGCTGATCGCACTAAAATTGAGTTTGCGGACGGAATTACTGCGCTTTTGGGGCCTAATGGATGCGGTAAAAGTAATGTTGTTGATGCGGTAAAATGGGTGCTTGGTGAGCAAGCTGCAAAAACCATGCGTGCAGAAAAGATGGAAGATATCATCTTCAATGGCACAGAAACGCGAAAGCCCTTAAATATGGCAGAAGTAACCCTTATTTTAGCAAATGATAACGGGCTTCTGCCACTCGATATGAGTGAAATTAGTATTAAACGGCGCCTTTATCGCTCTGGTGAAGGTGAGTACTTTATAAACAATCAACAAGTAAAACTTCGTGAAGTTCGAGAGCTCTTTTGGGACACTGGGGTTGGAAAGGTTGCTTACTCTGTTATGGAGCAAGGTAAAATAGATCAAATTCTTTCTAGCAAGCCAGAAGATAGAAGGTACCTATTCGAAGAGGCAGCTGGAATTACTCGATTTAAAGCAAAGAGAGCCGAAGCCGAACGAAAACTCGCGAGAACAGAAGAAAACATGAAGCAAGTAGAGGGCATATTGGGAGAAGTAAAAAGATCCTATGACTCTTTAAAAATACAAGCAGATAAAACGAGCGATTACAGAACCTTAAAAGACGAAATATTTGAACATGAACTTGATATTCAACTTTTACGCTTAAAAAACTTTATTCAGGATAAACGCAATCGTGATGAAGATTTAAAAAAACTTACAGCAAAACGTGATGGCGTTCAAAATGAAATTGATTCTATCAATGAGGCCCTAACAGCTCATATTGATGAAGTTAGTGCAATGGAAACTAAGCTGGTTGAAATGCAACAAAAAATTTATGGCCTTGCAATTGAAGAAAGGTCAAAAAGTGAACAGCTTCGTCATTTTGAAGAAACGAGAAGCCTTGCAAAAGAAAAACTTAAGCAACTAGATATTAAAAAAACAGGCCTAGAAGAAAGAATTGAAATCCTCACCGAAGATGCAGATGAGCAAGAAGGTGCGTTACAAGAGCTTCACCGACGCCTAGCAGAAATTGCAAAAAATATTGCATCATTTGAAGAGAATATTACAATCTCGGGTGACCGAATAATTGAAAACAATAAAAAAATATCAACACTTGAAGAAAGTATAAAAGATCTTGATGTAGAATTAGAGAATCTTCAGGCAAAACTTGTGTCGATTACTGAAAGTATTGTAACGGAACTTGATGCAAAACTAAAAGATGCAGGCTTTTCAGCTCAGGGTGCACAAAAAGCAAAAGAAGAGCTTACAACACTCATCTCGCAATTAAAAGTACTATCTTCTGGTAGAGCAAAAATATTTTCAGACTTTGCAAAGGTTGATACTCCTTCAAAAAATGACATCGTAAGGTTTTCACAATCTGCGGTAAGCTCATTTACAGAAATTGAGAATCTAGCAAAGAGTATTGAAAGTGCTATGGGTGCATATGAAAATGCTAGCCCATCATTTATTAGTGACTTTTTATCTCCAGAAGGTATTATCACAAAAAAACGAGCTATAGATAAAATTATACAAGATAACCGGTCGACGGTTTCTGAAAAACGCGAAAAAATTAGCGAAATAAAAAGTCACAGCGCAGATTTAAATTTAAAAATGGAAGAATACAGGGCCACACTTGAAAACCTTCGAATAAATCAAGCACAGATGAAAACCCAAATTCAATCAAGCGATGACCAAATTCGCATATTACGTCGCGAGCTTGCAAACCAAGAGGGAGCACTACGTGAGCTAGAAAATGAACTTTTTGCTGAAACAAAGCGGTTTGAAGAAATAGACAACCAAGTGCTTGAAGTTGAAGGTGAAATTGCAGTTATAAAAAGGCAAGGTATTGCACTTACCAAAGAATTGGAAGATCTCGAAAAAACAATTACAAATAGAAACTCTGATGTAGCAGGAAAAAGAGATGCTTTGAAATCTCTTGTTGGAAACATGCAAACTCACCAAGAAAAAATAGAAAAATACCATCTAGATCTTGCAACAACAGATACAGAGATTCGAAATTTAAAAGAAAATTTTAAAGAATCGCACTCAAGAGACCTTATGGAATTTGAAGAAAGAATGTTTACAATAACCATTCCAGCAGCTCAACTACGCGAAGAAGCTTCTGTATTACGCCAAAAGATTAAAGACTTAGGAAATGTAAATCTTATGGCAGTTGAAGAGTTTACTGAAGCTAAAGAGCGATATGACTTTTTATCAAGCCAAATAGACGATCTTAAAAAAGCACGTGATGACTTACACAGAATTACAGAAGAAATTAGAGCAGAATCTACAGAACTCTTTTTAGCAACGTATAACAAAATAAAAAAGAACTTTCATAATATGTTTAGAAGATTGTTTGGCGGTGGTAGAGCTGAACTTAGACTTGTGGACCCACAAAATGTACTTCAGTCGGGTGTTGATATATTTGCTCAACCTCCAGGAAAAAAACTTGAAAATATTGCCTTGCTTTCTGGTGGCGAAAAAACTATGACAGCGGTTGCTCTTTTGTTTGCAACATATATGGTACGGCCTTCTCCTTTCTGTCTACTAGATGAAATTGATGCAGCCCTTGATGATGAAAATGTAAGTCGTTTTATAAATACCTTGCGAGAGTTTGGTAGTTTGAGCCAATACATTGTTATTACGCATAATAAAAAGACTGTTGCAGGAGCAAATACACTTCTTGGTGTAACAATGGAAGAGTTTGGTGTAAGTAAAATTATTACTATTAGGCTTGAGTCTGATGGTAAGGGTGGGGGAAGCTTAAAATTGCCTGATATTACCCCTTTTGAAGAAGAAGATGTGGAACCAGAGTTAAATGTCTATATTCCACCACATCCGCCAAAACGGAACAAAAAAAAGAACGATGAAAAAGAAAGTATAGATGAAGAAAAACTAACATCCACTACACCTAATGAAGTAGCTGTAGAAGATACTAAACATGATGAATTTTCTGCCGAACAACGAGATGAAAACTCTGACATGCTAAATGGTGATATATTCCATGATGAGGAACATAATGATGATTGATAGGCAAAAAATTATTATTATTGCGAGTGCTGTTTTTGTATTTTTATGTATAACACTTATTATTATTTCTTTTGGGACAAAAGAAACTGAAGAGTCTGTACAAGATAACTATACCCTTGACTTTCCTTTAATGTTACCAATCGAGCCTGGATATTCAGGAGAATACATGTACGTTAATACTCCCCGAGACAGATGGAGCGAAGCTGAGGTTGATGAATGGTTTGTGATTCCAACGGGCGAAAATCTTGAAAAAATAAATGCCGCGAACGATCAAGTAATTGTTAAAGTGTTAGAGGCAGCGCCATGAATAAATTTTATATATTTTTAGCATTTAGTTTTTTTCTTTTTTCTTGTGAATCTACTGAGCAAAATACTGATTTAAATGACGAAAAAACGGTGGCTAGTGATGGCCAAGTTCCAGAAAGTATAGCATTAGATGATACTTCTATAATTGAAGGACAAAGTGAGCTTATATTAACTGAAGAAAACCCTATTGAAGATAATATTCTTATTCCTGAAGATGGAGACTCTGAGAATGAAATAACTACAGACTCCCTTTTAGGAGAGGGTGCAATACTTCAAGCAACTGAAAACACAGAGGTAACACTTGTACCTGATGATAGCAATATAGAAGAAACTTTGGGTATAGAAGATGAACCAGAAGTTGAAGCTAATGATGTAATCATAGAAGACGCGCTTTTAGAGGATGTACTGGCACTCGATGATAGTATTGAGCCAGATACAATTATTAATTCTGAAAATGAAGCACTTGAAGAATCTTTTGGCATAGTTGATGAGCCCATTGTAGAATTAAATGACTTAAGTGTGATAGATCCGCCGTTGGAAATTTTGCCAGAGACTGTAGAAGACGTAGCAATAGAAAGTGCCGTAGCAAATGACTTGCAAGAAAACAATAGTGAGGAAGGTACAGAAAATTTTGTGGCGGATGATGCACAAGTTATTGAAGGTGAACAAGAGCAAGGTGATGAAATGCTCACAGCTGATACTATCATTGATGAGCCTTTATTACAGGAGACAGAACCTGCGCTTGATGTAAGTGATGCAATTACAGAGGAAATACCGTTAGCAACAACTGCTGCACCTGTAATTGAGCCTCTTATTGAAAATGATATTGTGCTTGATACTGCTTTAGAAGATGAGGGCGCATTAGACACGCAAGTAATTGATAGCGATATTATTCAAGAACAAGAATCTACTGAGGAGCCTGGCATAGTGAACGATACTACTACAGGCTCTAGCAGTGTTCAACTTGAACAGGATTTATTAGGAGAAGATTTTTCAGAGATAGAACCCATAATCGATAATGAGCAGCCTGATACGCTTGATAGTGTCATTATTACAGACTCTGGTGATATTATTTTTGAAAATACAAATGAAAGTGATATGCTAAGTTATGAGCATATAGCTCCTATTACACCTCCTGCAGAGGCCAGTCAAACACAAGAATATGACGAAATCAGGCAGCCCGTAACAATTTCGCAAACAGTAGAAGCCTTTATCGATAATTATGTTGATATTACACTGCCTGGTCAAGGATGGATATATCTTGGTGAAACAAATGAAACGACTCCACCTGTATTAGACTTTATTGCACGTTATATAGATGGTGATGATACTTTGTTTAATTTTTATGCTACAAATATTGGAAGTACTATACTACATTTTTATAAGCAAGATGTAATTGCAGATGAATACTTAGATGAATATATAGAAGTAGTAATTCAGGATTTTAAGACCTTAAGTACACCAAATAGAACTACCAGTCGTCAATCTAATGCTGAAGAAATTTTTGGAATTAGTGCTGAACCTGAGGTTGCGCTCGTTTCTGGAGGTAGTGAAATAACAGAAGAGACTGTGTTTATTCCTGAACAGCTCTTAGATGAAGCTGAGTTGGCCTTAAGCGAAGGACGTTTTGGAGACAGTGTTTCATTACTTGATGAATATACATCGCTAGGTGTAGATGAAATAGACAGAGCTTTGTTTTTGTATGGGCAAAACTACGAGTCATCATCTGATCAAAGAAATATACGCCAAGCATTGTCCTCATATGAAAAAATAATAGACTCTTTTCCTGACAGTGACTACTGGGATGAAGCCTCAAAGCGAATCACTTATCTTGAGCGGTTTTACTTGAATATACGTTAAAAGCCATCTTCAGGATGAAAACAAAATCTGTTTGTTGGAAATGTTCTATACATTGCTAGGGCGTTTCTTTTGTTATTTAATATTAGTCCCTCATTCCAGTATTCCATCGCCGCAAAGAGCGCATTTCCCCCATCAAATTTATCACTCTTTTGGGTTTTAAACGAAACATATTGTTCTAGTTTTTCATAGTTTTTATTTTCAATCAACTCAAGCCGATTTCTATTGAATTCATTCCAGCGATCTACTTCTTGAAACCCTTCTCCTTCATCTTCAATAATTAACCTTGCATGCAAAGGGCTAAATGAATACCAAACATGAATTTTTTTACTTGAATTACTGTTGTTACCATGCTTAATTGCATTTTTTATCATTTCACTAATCTGCTGCTCTAAAAGGTTTTTTTCTTTTATCTCAAATGGGGCAGATTGTAACACTAAAAGAGTATAATAGCGTACTTTTTTATAATCAGAGGAGAAGCATTTATATTGAAGATGGGTTTTATCAAACAGAGGGTTTTGCTCATCACTTTGTAGCTCAATAAATTGGTTATCTTCTACTACCATATTTATACTCTCATAGGTACTTTAACAATGGTTAAATTCATTGTATCAATAGTTGTTAAACAAAGCAACGGCTTCTTCTATTGTATCAGTTATAGGAAAGTAATCGGTTAATTTTGTTAAGTCAATAACCTTCTTAACTGAGCCATGTATATTTGACATTGCAAGTTGTAAGTTCATTTTTTTTATAATAGAGCAAACGTATATTAGTGCCCCGACTCCAGAAGAGTCAATGTAGGTAACGAGATCTAAATTGATTATTATTCGACGTACATCCTTTTCGACCATTTTTGTTACTAGGTCTTTTAATTTATACGAGTTGTATAAATCCATTTCACCATCAAGGTCGATTATGTAGTTATCTCCTGTTTTTCGTATTTTTAATTCCACGCTACATGACTCCTTACTTTATACCTTTGATGATAATGAGGGACATATCATCAGTATTTGTATCACTTCCTATATATTCTATTATATCATGTTTTAGTCGTTCTGCAATGTTTTTACAAGAAAAATGTGCATATTTTTCAATATTTTTTTTAATTCTATCTATTGAATACTGATTCCCAAACTCATCAATCGCTTCAATAAAACCATCAGTACATACTATAATAATATCATTTTCATTAACTATCTTTGTAGCGCTTAGATATGTAGAATCTTTTGCAATACCTAAGGGGTCTGTATTTGTATACAGGCCTTCCCAATCCTTTTTTTGTGAATTATAAAAAAGGATTGGATTCTCTCCTGCATTTGCACATGTTAATACTCTTTCTTTATCATTATAGTCTAATAATGAAATACTGGCAAAGTTATCAAGTGTATTTTCATACATAATTGCTCTATTTAGCCATGTTAACAGGGTGGCGCTTTCCTGCGCAGTGTTTACGGCAATACGCAATATTGAACGAATCATGCTAATTGTCATAAGTGACTTCATGCCACGCCCGATAACATCGGCGAGCACAAAACAAGTTCTGTCTTTTCGGGCTGTAATAATATCAAAGTAATCACTACAAATTCCACTTGCTGCAAAAAATATTGATTCTACTTCAACTCCCTTAAACTTTGGCGCCTTGTCACAAGAGAGTTTGGATTGAAGGCCTGAAGCGATGCTTTCTTGCAAAATAATATTCTTTTTTGCACTAATTGATTCATATGTGTAGCTAGTCTCTAAGCCCATGCTAATAAAATCTGACATGTCTTTTGCTAATTCAAAATCCTCTTGAGAAAAAGAACTAGACTCTTTTTTTGTGGATAAAGAAATAATACCAACTGAAATATTTTTTATTACCATTGGTATAAAAATATATGAAGAAGCTTGCAAAAAAGTTGAGTAGGCGCTTGACTCTGAAAGGTCAATATTATAGTCTAGCCTTAGGGTCTTTGCATCAACCTGAGTATTTTCTACAAACTCAGCCTTTTTATTTTCCATTATTATGTTGAAAATACTGTCTGTAAAAGTGACATTCCTTTTTTTATAGTAGTCTTCAATATCCTCAATTCCATTTGGTATATCTGTAGGAGGGGGAAATGCTCCAATAAAAGATCCTACCTCTAAGCTACCTGTACAATTATCTGCAAGGAGGATCATCGCTCCATCTGCATGTGTTAAGTTCATAAGGGTTTTATTTGCGTAGCTTAGAAATGAAGCTAGTTTATTTTTATCATAAAATGTTTCTAATGATCTATGTAGTATTTCAAATCCGTATTCAAATAGCGGGTGATTTTTCAAATTTTTTTCATCTGTGTTTTCTGATTTTCTTATTGGTTTTTGTGTGTTCCATAAGCCCAAAAAAAGAAGTGTGAGTATTAAAATAATATTTAATCCCATAAGCGTAAAGCCAATAGCAGGTGGAAACACTATTATTTCGTTCATTTTCTAGCTCCTGTATATAATGCCTTAAAATGTAATCGCATAAGAATAACAATACTACAATTAAGTACGCTTCTTTCTAAAAAAAGTATTCATGCATTTTTGAATAAAGGTTAATTTATATGTATTTTTAAAACCTTGCGCGGCAATGTCTAAGCTGATATCACTTCCAAATTTATCTTGCATTTCTTGCCAGTATTTAATTAACCACACATACATATCACCAATAGTACGATGCTTAAATTTTTTCATAATTGCTTCTTTTGTTAAAACGTTCACTACAGGTAAGTATACTTCATCATACCAAGATTGTACAGCTTCAACCTTCCCAATATCTGCTTTTTCGCTTTTGTACTTTTTATGGATTTCTATATGATTGTATATTACATCATATTGTCCCGATGAAGAAAAATCAAGGTTCCAGCATTCAGTGATATCACCAAAAGCCGTTTCAGCATAAAAGACTCTTTTTTCATAATCTATAACCTTACGCAAAATCTGATTTTTTTTCATTCCAGGTCTAAGTTTTATTTCGCTTTGTAAACTTACAACTTCTGCATCAATAAAGGCGAGACCTTGACTACGTGCAACTGATACACGGTGATTTCCATCTCTCACAAAGTAAATACCACCAATTTCATATAATTTAATTGGTGGTAAAATAGTATCTGTTAATCGTGCTGCATCAATGCTTTTCCATCTATTTTTTAAGTGTAAGCTTTTAGGAAAAAAGTGATTATCAAAATCATGATAACGTCCCTCGCTTCCAACTATATGATCTACAAGTATTTCTTGCATACCCATATATACTTCATTTTTTGGCTTTAACCATTTTTTTATATCTGTAAATGAAAGTAATTGTGTTTCAGTTGGATTTAAAAAGTGCTGAATTTCATTAAAAAGGGCTTTGTTTCTAGCTTTTGAAAAATCTTCTTCAGTTTGAGCAACGATTGCTGAATTCACATTTCCTCCATATAAGTATCATTTCAAAGTATAGAGTACTACTCATCTTCAATGAT
>CAYJFX010000058.1:0-11692 GCA_964369735.1 uncultured Treponemataceae bacterium | reverse complement strand
ATTTGTTGTTCCTAATAGCTCGTTTAGTACATCAATTTGTACTGCTCTTTGAGTTGAACTATCAGTTTTTACGGCAGTGTTTCGAGCATCGAGATAAATTGTTTCCTCGATAAAGTCTTTCTTTGAAAATGATATAGGTAGTGTGCGTTTTGCTGATCTATTGTTATAGGTGTATTCTAAGTCAATAGAAAAGTTTCCACCTTCATACCATGCTGAAAAAGGTACGATAACTGAATACACTTGTGAATTTACTTTATATAAATCAATTTCTAATAGTGCATCATCAATATCTTCTTCAAGCAGCGTAGCCTTAGCAAAAAAATCATAATTTTTGTTATCCAATGTAACATTAATTATTACAACATCACCCGAGCGCACCTGCTCATTATAGGTAACACTCACACCATCAGATGCGGTTGCATGCACTAGTATGAGGAAAAGAAGTGCTACCACTAGTAGTATTTTTTTGTTTATCATTTTATTTCGTCCTTTAGATATATAATGTTATACTTTACTTTCGGTATGTTTTATACAATCTTGTAATATTAACTGTTGTGTTATAGACCCATTAAAAATATTTTGTTCCATCGAAAATACAATATCAACAAAATCACCTACTGCAAAGTCTCTATTAAGTCTCTCAGCTTCAGACCAAAAAATGGCAGGCCACTTATGTTTACCGCAGTCGAGCGTTAGCTTCAAATGGAGCTTTTCTCCCTTACCCATAACATTTGCATCAACAATTTTTACTTTTTGACATAAAAGTGAAAGTGGTGGATTCTCACCACCAAAAGGCTCAAATCGTTCAATAATTTTTTTTGTGTCTGGGGTCATAAAATTATGTGGTAATTCTGCATCAATAACAATTTTTTCATCATTAGAAGATTGTAGAGTAATCTTATCTGTGTACATTTCAAAGCGATATAAAAGTTCTTCCAGTGAATCTTTTGTAAAACTAAATCCTGCAGCAAAGTCGTGCCCCCCATAATTTGAAAAAAGGTCAGAACATGAATGCAGAATGCCTAATACTTCTACACCACATGATGAGCGAACAGAACCTACTGCATTATTATCATCTACAAAAGTTATAACTATGGCTGGAACTTTAAATTTTTTGGCGAGCTTGTTTGCTACGAGTCCTGTTACCCCAGTGTGTATTCTTTCATCAACTGCAACAACGAGCTTTTCTTTATACTGATCAAAACTTTTAAAAGCCTTATCATCTGCGATAATGAGTGCTTCACTTTCTAACTCTTTACGCTTTGAATTTAAATCCATAATTTTTTGTGCATATGAATCGCGGATGTTTGCATCTTTTTCTAAAAACATATGTACCGCTAAATCAGGTTGTCCTAATCTACCAGATGCATTTAGAACAGGGTTTACATTCCACGACAGCGTTGTAGCTGTTATTGGCTTTCCTAGAAGATCTAGCCTTTGAAAGAGCTCTTGTAGGCCTGGTCTAATTTTTCCCGTTTTCATTGCTTGTAGCCCTTGCCGAACAAGGATTCTATTTTCCTTTTTTAAAGGCATAATGTCTGCTAAGGTAGAAAGTGCTACTAACTGTAAGTCAAAGGCATCCTGTTCTGCATCGCGAGGATTTGCATTTTGCTTACTTGCAAATGTAACAAATAGATTAAAAAAAGCATCCAATTCATCGCTTGGTGTTTCGCTATACTTTGCAATCTTTGACATTGTTTTTAATCGTAGGAGGCTTGTGTTTTCTAGCGATGGCATTGCCTTCGAAATCTCACCTCGAATATCAAGCATGTTAATTAAGTCACCGCGTCCAAAAATTTTCTCGAGCTGTCTAACTTGCAGAGCTTCATCCCAACAGAGAATTTGTTGGCCTTGTAAAAACTGTGGTAATCTTGTTTGTTGGATTGTAAGCATATCTGGAATAATTGTTTCGGTAATTCTATCAATTTCTACTAGATTACACATTTTTATTCCTTCAATGACATATGCTTCATTAACAGGCCTAATGTTAAGTAAACATATTTGTTGTTTATATAATTCAAACTCAGAAAATCTAAGAGCGCTTACTAATTTGTAAGCTACTGCGCACCCGCTTATGTCTCTAAACGGATATCCACTTTCATTATCCTTTGGGTCTATAATAATTGCAGGACTTGGTACCTCATCTGGTGGCATGTGATGGTCTACTACAATAACATCAATTCCAAGGCTTGCAGCGTGCTCAACCTCTTTGTTATTAGAAATTCCGCAGTCAACAGTGATAATAAGTGAGCCGTAATCTTTTGAAAACTCATCAATTGCCTGTATAGTTAGCCCATACGGGTCATCTCCACAAGGAACCTTCCATGAAACTTCTAAGCCCATTTGTTCTAATTGTGAGTAGAGAAGGGTCGTTGCTGTTATTCCATCTACATCAGAATCACCAAAAATGAGTACACGTTCCCCTTCATCTTTTGCTTGGCGTATTCGGTCTACTGCATCTTCCATGTTAGTAAATAAAAAGGGGTTATGTAAATAACGCTTGTCCTCCTCCATAAAATACATTATCTCATCACCACGTGTAATTCCTCTGCGTAAAAAAATTGCAGCTGTTAAAGAGTCTATGTCATATCGTTCTGTTAATTCTTTTACTGCTTCAGGTGAAACTGGTTTTTTTATCCAAGTACTCATAATATTCCTCTTCCTGCATCCAACGTTTTTAACTTTGTATGCGTTGTATGTTGTATTATAAAATATAATAAATCATGGAGTTCTTGAATACTTTGTGTTGAAAGACTCAAAGAACGCACATCTTTTGGTTCGAGTTCTGTTATTGCTTGAAGGTATTGCACGCTTTCTTTACTTAAAAAAAAGTCTCCTGTTACACTTTGTTTATGCTCAGTGTGAGAACAATCTGTGCACAAAAAAGTATGATCCCCAACCGAATACAATGATATCATATTTTCGCCACAATGCATACACCTTGATACGTCACTTTGTACACCTAAATGATCTAAATATCGCCACAAAAACCGTAATGTGCCCAATCTTGCTTGGCTCTCTGTTGAAAGGTCTAGACCATCTAAAAATCCGTTTACTAATGTGAATATTTGTGAGGTATCTTCAAAGTGATTAACATCTACAACATTTGTTGCAAAGCCATGGGTTTTTATAACTAACTCAGCACAGAGGGCAGCTGCACATGTTTTATATAAATTATTTCGTATTTCACTGCGATAGTTTTTTGGGTCAAAATCGGTTACCTTTATTGATTGTTTTACAGAATCTATGTACAACCACATAGTTCCAACATGGTACGGTGACACAGTAGAGCGAAGCTTGCCTTTTCTTCCACCATAGACTACGACAGATACAATGCCCCTGTCTGGTGTGAGAATTGTTGCTAATCTATTATTTTCACCCATTGGCTTAGTAGCAAGAACTAAAGCCTCGAGGGATGTGTTACGATTCATTGTTCGTATTATACCATAATATGATAGTTTTTATAAGCGATTTTTTTAAACTAGTTTAGAATTTTGTAACCTTTTTTTACCTCTTTTGTTTAATTTATATCAATCTTCTCTTTAGTCCGAAGGCCTTAAATATATTTTTGTCATGAGTATATATGAAAAAAGAGTATGATAGAAAAATATTGAAAAAAATCTTATATTCTGCTATAATAAAAAAATGAAATATCAACTACCAAACAATAAAGAACTTAGAATCGCGATTTCTGGACAAAGTGGTTGTGGGAATACGACTGTTAGCACAATTCTTTCTGAGCGCCTTAATATTAAAATGATAAATTTTACATTTCGCTCACTTGTAGATGAGGTTGGGCTTACGTTACCTGAAATTATAGAAAGAGCAAGAACAGATGAGTTTTATGATAGAACTGTAGACAGTAGACAAGTTGAACTTGCAAAAAAAGAATCCTGTGTGCTTGGCTCACGTCTTGCTATTTGGATGTTAAAGGAAGCAGATTTAAAAGTGTACTTACTTGCAAGTACAGAGGTTAGAGCAAAACGAATACAAGATAGAGAGGGTGGAAACTTAGAGTCAATCACTTCATTTACAAAACTACGAGATGCTGAAGACACTGCTCGATATAAAAAGTTATACAATATTGATAACAAAAATTATTCCTTTGTAGATTTAGAAATTGACACCTCTAGCTATACGCCAGAGCAAATTGCAGATATAATATTAGAAAAACTTTTTTCCAAAGGCTTAATTATTTCTAAGTAATGAATGATTTCAAAAATGTTGATATTGCAGAGTTTCAAGCAACAATCCTAGACTATTATAATATGCGAGCAAGAAGTTTTCCATGGAGGGAAACCGATGACCCGTATGCAATTATGGTCTCTGAGATAATGCTGCAGCAAACGCAAACAGAACGTGTTATCTTAAAATATTATGCGTGGCTAAAAAAGTACCCATCTGTACATCACTTAGCAAAGGCTTCACTAGTTGACGTACTGTCAATGTGGAGCGGACTTGGATACAACAGGCGAGCAAGATTTTTGCATAATGCTGCTATAGAACTTTCAAAAATAATAGGTGAGGAAAACACTTTTCCCAATAGCCCAAAAGAGCTCGAAAAGCTTCCAGGTATTGGGCCATATACTGCTCGAGCTATTTCAACATTTGCCTTTAATAATCCTGAGGTTTTTATTGAAACAAATATTAGAAGTGTTTTTTTGTTTTTCTTTTTTCAAGAGAGACTTAAAGACAATGAAAACATGCATCCAGTTCATGATAATGAAATATTTCCACTTATAGAAAAATCTCTTTATAGAGAAAACCCTCGGCTTTGGTACTATGCACTTATGGACTATGGAGCCGAATTAAAAAAAACGGTTAAAAATCCAAATAGAAAAAGTAAGCACTATGCAAAGCAATCTAAATTCGAAGGTTCAGTAAGACAGGCTAGAGGTGCTATTTTGCGTCAATTAACGATGCAAGAATCTAAAGAAGGTCTCTGTTTAGAATCGATTTCAAAAATAGAAGATTTGCCTTATGAGCGTCTACTTAAAGCAAGTGAGCTTTTGTGTAAAGAAAAAATGATTTACAAAGACGCAGATGTCTATAAAATCCCGTAGACTATCACCGTTATTTTTAACCGCAAGAATTACACAGATTTACGGGATTTTTATTATAACAACAATATTCATAGGTAGGGGTTTATTGCAATAAACCCCTACCTATGCTATAATTAATTATGGCTGAACAGCATGTGAACTACTTTGCTTTACAAAAAGCATGCGAAAAAAAAGGTTGTCCTCTTTGTACTATAATTGATGAGAGAATCAACAGGTACATTGATGGTATGCTTTTTGAACATATATCTGATAGAACATTTCGAGCTCAGTATAGGCAAGCTGGTGGATTTTGTAACGAGCATTCAAAAACGCTTCTTTCATACAGAGATGGCCTTGCCGTAGCAATTCTAGGGCAGGGGACATTATCAGATTACATTGAAGATTTTAAAAAAAGAAAAATAAGAAAGTATAAAGAGCCGTGCCCTGCCTGCCACGAACAAACAAGAATTGAAAAAGAGTTTTTAACATTCTTAGCTGAAGTAAAGGATAAGGGTGCTTCTGAGTCAGACAAAGATTTAATTACCTTTTTTACAAACTCGAATGGTCTTTGTGTGCCTCATTATACAAAACTCATTCAATATACTAAAAGATTACCTCTGTGGCTCTCTAAGTTTCATGAAGAAATCTATGCAAAACTATTGGAGAGAACAAATATCTTTATCGATTTTTCCGCATGGGGAAAACAAAAAGATTTTGCAAATTTGAGTGAAGATGATAAAGTTGTGTGGAAAGAACTTGCCCAAACCCTTAGAGGTATGGTATGATAATAGTATAATCATTTAGAAAGGAAATGCAATGAAAGAGTTTTTAACGGCTGATCTTATTAGAAATAATACCTTGAAAATGGCCCATAAAATTGTAAATGATGGGTTTATGCCTGATATAATCTATGTTTCTCTACGTGGTGGTGCCTACGTTGCAAATGTGTTAAGCGAGTATTTCAAATTGTATAGAAATGATAGGCCAGTATTGTTTGCTGCAGTTGTTGCTCGTTCCTATACAGATATACGAGAAAACTCTAAAGTTATGATTGATGGATGGACATACTCACCCGACCACCTTCGAGCTGGAGACAAAATACTTTTAGTTGATGATATTTTTGATACAGGAAAAACAATTAACCATCTCGCTGAAGTTATTATTGATAAGGGTGTTCCACGAAAAGATATTAAAGTTGCAGTTCATGATTATAAATTCTTTACAAATCAAAAAGAGCAACTACCAATACAGCCTGATTATTGGTGCAGAAAATTTGAGCTTGAAAGTCGTGAGAATGACAATTGGTTACATTATTTGAATCATGAATTGGTTGGGTTAACACCTTCTGAACTAGACACCTATTATTATAATGATGACCCCGAATTACGAGAAGTTTTAGATCCATTGTTTAGAAAAAAATAATAGACTTAGTGAGGATATATAAATGAGGATGTTACATAAAAAAAGTACATTGGTTTTTTTTATAATTTTCGCTACAGTACATGTACTATTAGCTCAAAATGTTATACTTTCACCTACAAAAGGTGTATGGGCGAATTACCAGAGCCTGGTTCTCAACTTACCAGCTAGTCATGAAGCGTATTATTCTTTTACTGGTGAAAACCCTTTAGAGTCTGGTTTTGCATATGATGGACCTGTTTTAATAGAGATTGAAGGCGATGTTAGCCTAGGAGTCACTATTGTTGATAATAATAATATGTCAACATCTCACACTATTATGTACAATGTAAATTTGCAAGATGAACTTGATTATTTGCCTATAGAAGAGGGGCAAGCAACACTTATCGTCAATGACACTGACACAATTGACCTTCCCGACACAGCACGCTTCGCACTAACTAACAGTACCGTTTTCTCACCAGGTGAACGCATTGAAATATCTGGGGATATGTTCTTTGAAAGGTATGTTTTATTAACACTTAATGATGGCGCCATCCCATATAGATATGTAATTCAAGTAGGAGATAGTGAAAAGAGGGCACAGATAAAACCGCCAATAAATGAGTCTATAATGATTACAGATTGGAATTATATAAGCTTTTTACATGAAGGAGTAACACTTTTCTCAGTTGATGGGGAGCCACTACGACAAACACGTTCAGGTAAAATTTATGTAGATCGTTCTGAAGACCATGAGCTAAAGTGGAAGAGAGATATCGGTGATGAGTTCAACACTTTATTGCTACCAAGACAGCCTGAAGTTATTGGCATTCCATCAAGTCCTTCGGTGAATAATCCAGTAAATATAGCATTGTCAGATTCTAGGTACATGTTTGGGTATGATATTACGGCTATTCAAACTGTATTTACACAAAACTTTTTAGTTGATACATTAAAAGGTGATGCATTTGGATTTTCAAAAGAATTAGATATTTATCATGATGGATTAAAACATGGAAGTGTTCAAGCAGCATTTATAATTGATAAAATACCCCCTAGCACACCGGTACTAACTACTTCTAGCACAAATGGGTACGCTAGGGATGATGTCACTATTACAGTCCAGGCTAGTGATTCTGTATACTATTATATACCACCACCTACATCTTCAAAAGTTGGGTTTTTATCAGATGAATTTCAAAGTGTGTCAAAAACTAAGTTTAATGATAAAAGTTTGTATTTACCCTTAGATGGTGATACAATTTTACTAGATAATAATTCTGGATTAGCACAGCTATATGAAGTCTATGTATTTTCTAAAGATTTCGCGGGTAACACTAGTGACATTGTATCATTTAAGACTGTGGTAGACCCTTATAATTATTATTTAACAAATGTAGATAGTTCAGAATTAATTACTGGACTTGGAACTATAGATAAGCCATTTACTAATTTTATTCAACTGCATAATGTACTAAATAATGCAGCTTTCCAAAACATCTATATTGATGGTGTTTTTACTGAAATATCGAGTCTTTCAATAACACGTGATACTGTTATGAGTGCAACAACTTCCTCTCGATTAATTTTTTCTTCGGGTGAGTCGATAAGAGTTCAAAATGCATCACTTTCAATTGAAGGTGGAACAATTGAGCAATCGAATCCTAGCGAAAGCACTAGCATACAAAATACCCTGCTTTTTGCACAAAACTCAACGCTTTCATTAAATAATAGCGAGTTTATTATTACAGGAGGCTTTAATAGCAATTGCATTGTCTTAGAAAATAGTTCTGCTCAAATTTTTAATTCAGGAATTACAGTACAAACACTAGCGTACGGATCAGGGATTAAAGCAACTGGTTCTGTTGTACTTTCCGACGGTAATCGTTTTGTACAGGCTTCAGAAACTGCGATTGGAATGAGCTTAGTTGATACTTCCACACAAGTAAATAATACATCATTTATAGGGATTGGACCCTTAAGTAGAAGCATTGAATTTATTGAATCTGATTTTTCAATTATAAATAGTGTATTCAAATTTGAAAACTCGGGTGAAAAAAGAGCGGATGAGTATGCTGCAATATGGTTGGATGAGTCGACTGTGCAAAGTACACTCTCTAATAATACTTTTGAAGGTTTTACAAACCTCATTATTACACATCCAATAAACTAGTCTATGCTTATTTGTGGTTTAGATGAAGCAGGTAGAGGCCCTTTAGCAGGTCCTGTTGTTGCAGGTTCGGTTATACTGAGTGATGATTTCCCCATTGATATTTTAAATGACTCAAAAAAACTTAGCGAAAAAAAAAGGATCGAACTAGAGCTTATCATAAAACAGCATGCACTTGCTTGGGCTACCGCCAGAGTTGAGCATGATGAAATTGATAAAATCAACATATTACAAGCGAGTTTACTTGCAATGCAAAAAGCATTTGAATCAATGTGTGTAATGCTTGAAAAAAAGGTACAAGGTGCAGAAATAACTTGCGTAGTTGATGGCACATTTAAACCCCGAATTGCCGTGAGCATTGAAGCTCTTCCAAAAGCTGATTCACTTGTTCCAGCTGTTATGGCCGCATCTATACTTGCAAAAAATGAGCGTGATAGAATTATGTGTCAATATGCAAGCCTATATCCCGAATATGGATATGAAAAACACAAGGGATACCCCACGGCAGCTCACAGGAGTGTTTGCAAAGAAATTGGACCCTCTCCAATTCAACGAAATAGCTTTTCATTTTAACAGTAAAAAGGTGTAATCATTATGATTACACCTTTTTACTTGCTACTAAGTATTACTACATATTAGCTAAATTGTACATTTCAACTTCACCATTTATGTCCTCAGCAATAGTTTCAATTACTTCACTAACATCTATTGAAGGGTTTCCGTATAATGTTTCAATTTCATTTTCAATTATTACGCGAGCACTAGGAAATACACCCATAAGGCTTCCTGCATATTCAGGCTTAGAACTACGTAATGAGTTTATGGTTACCATCATACCTTTATTAACATTTGTAGCATAGTCAACAAAGAAGTCTAGCTCTGAAGCTGATGTTCGTATTGGGAGGTAGCCAGTATCGATTGCAAATTGAGCTTGTACAGCTGCATCTGTAGCATACTTCATAAAAGCCCAGGCTGCTGCTGCTCGATCTGAATCTCCACTATCCATCATCCATAATGAACCACCACCAACTGATACACCACCGTCTAAGTTTTCATCAACTTTTGGTAAAGGTGCAAAGCCAATTTCAAACTTGCCTTGTGCTGCAAGAGCAGTAGAGACATATATTGAAGAAGAGTCATAAATATAACCAACGGTGCCTGTTGCAAACTGTGACTTGGACTCAGCTGTTCCTTTTCCCCATACTCTCATATTTGGATTGTTAGCAGCAGATTTGTAAGCAGCTAAAAGAGTTTCAAATGCACCATTTTCATCAGCTGCCATGGCTGTAGGAGCACTTTCTCTACCGTTTCCGTTATTCATTAGTTCTTTGCCTTGCATACCTACTAACTGTTCAACTACCCAACTATAATTAGTTAAAGATCCACCTACTTCTACTACGCCAGCTTCAACGAGCTTATTTGCAGTATCTTCTGCTGCTTCTAAAGTAGCAAAGGCTGTTTCTGGATCTAAGCCGGCTGCATCCAAAGCTGTTTTATTGTATATAAGTACTGGTGATGAACAGTTAAAAGGCATTGAGTGAAGAACACCATCTACACTGTAATATGCTAAAATATTGCTTTCATAGTCAGAAATATCATAGCTATCGGCATCAATATAATCTTGCATTGTATGTGATAGACCTGAGTCAATCATCCATCGTGTTCCTACATCATATAATTGCATAATGTCTGGGTAATCAGATGCTGAAGAAGATTTTAGCTTTGTTATCGCATCATCATATGTTCCTTGGAACTGTGATTCTACAACTACCTTGTCTTGAGATGCATTAAAGCCATCAATAATTCGTGCAACTGCAGCACCATTTGCTTCGCCACCAAGTGAATGCCAAAAAACAATTTCAACAGGTTCAGTAGAAGATATTTCTATTGATACCTCTGTTGGTCCATCTGACTTCATGTCATTACTGTTACCACAAGCAATAAACAATAATGATACAAAAACTAGCGTTAAAAATAGAATTTTTTTCATATTTCCTCCAAATTTTTATTGTAAGTGCAATCATTGCACAAATACACTTATCCTTTTACAGCCCCGCTTGTCATGCCTTTAACTAATTGTTTTTGACCAAATGCAAAAACAATAATGGCAGGTAGTAAAATAAAAACTGCTGCAGCTAAAACGATGCTGTAGTTTACCTGTTCTGCTGCTTGTAGCATAGATATTCCAATTTGAACAGTTCTCATTGTTTCTCTGTTTGTTACAAGAAGCGGCCATAAAAACTGGTTATATGTGTTTATAAATACATATATTCCTAGCGCTGAAATACTTGGTGTTGAAATAGGTAGGAGAACCTTAAATAAAAACTGTACATGTGTACAACCATCTATGACAGAAGCTTCTTTTAATTCTTTGGGTACAGTTTTAAAGTACTGTCGCATCATAAAGATTCCCATGGCAGAAGTTATATAAGGAATAGTCAAACCAATAAAATTATCTGTTAATGATAGCGTTGATATTGTTAAGTAATTTGCAATAATAATTGAATCTTGAGGAATCATCATTGTTGATAGAACTACAATAAACAATATAGATTTGAACTTAAATTCGAAAAAAGTAAAAGCATAGGCTGCAAATGAACATGTCATGATTTGAAAAAATATAACTATTGCACATACAATAAAACTATTTATGAGCATGTTTAGTAATGGCGCTATTTTAAAAGCAGCTACATAGTTTGACAATTCAAATGAATCTGGCCAAATCTTGGGTGGAATACTAGAAATCTCTGATAATGACATAAAGCTCATTAAAAAACCAACAATGAGCGGTGCTATAATAATTAAACCTAGTGTCAAGCAGGCAAACCAAATAGCTTTTCCTTGTAGTAAATGCATTTTTATCATTGGTAATGCACCACCTTTTTTTCAAATCTAAATTGGATAAGTGTAATTATCAAAATAATTAAAAATAACACAACAGATTGTGCAAAGGCAGTTTCATACCGTGTATCTCGTATGCCTTTAGTATATATTGAGTATACGAGTACATTAGTGCTATAACTTGGGCCACCGTGGGTGAATATTCGTATCTGTGAAAAAGATTGAAATGATGTAATAA
>CAYJFX010000057.1:0-11851 GCA_964369735.1 uncultured Treponemataceae bacterium | reverse complement strand
TGCATCTCTTTCATTAACGTAAATCGTTTTCATAAATAAATACACCTTAACAATTTTTGTAAACAGTTAGATTTTTGCATCGAATCAACTGTTTGTTTTTCTTTGGAATCAGGTGAGCAAACCTTCTACGATCCAGAAAAACCATGTACGGGAAAATAATAGTATCATTTTACAGGATAAATGTCAAGATAATTGAGAGCGCAAAATTCAAAATATATACCAAATACTACGTATTCTTCTACACATCCATAGGCTTACTTATTTTCTGCAGCTTCTTTTCCCTCTAGAGCCAGTTTTGCTAGTTGCGCTGCAAAGTGTTCAGCACCCTTCATCTCTTTTTCAGTCTTTGTTTCGGTGTTCTTAGACTTTTGCAAAAATGTAACCGCTTTTAATATATCTTGCGCTTGATTTTCACTCACAGTAAGAGTTTGCTCGATATCTTCAAGGCTAGCTTTTGCCAATGTATCGATAGTAGTCCACTTTTGTATAATAAGTTTTGCGCGCTTTGGCCCAATATGTGGCAATTGGGAAAAAATGCTTACTATATTTTCCTTTGTGCGCAAACGCTGGTTTCTGCTCGTTGCAAATCGGTGTGTTTCATCCCGAACCCTCTGTAACATTCTAAGTGCATCACTTCGTTTTGCAAGCAGAATTGGTTTTGAGTTTCCGGGCAAAAAGAGTTCTTCTTCCCGCTTGGCCAACCCAACTATCGGTATGTTCAGCCCAAGCGCATCAAGAACACCTCGAACAGCATTCACTTGGCCAATACCCCCGTCAATGAGTATAAGATCAGGCATTTCAGCTTGCTCATTTAAAAGTCGTGTGTATCTCCTACTGGTAGCCTCTCGCATTGAAGCAAAATCATCAATAAGCCCATCGGTCGTTTTTAGGCGAAAATATCGATAATTTTTTTTATCAGGCTGCCCGTTATAAAAGCTAATCATACTAGCCACTGGAAACTTTCCTTCCAAGTGAGCTATATCAAATCCCTCTATGCGCATTGGTAGTGTAGAAAGATTAAGCACTTTTTTTAGCTCTTCTAATGCTGGTGTATCTCCGCGTTCCCTGAGTCGGCGTATTATATCTTCTTTAGCATTGTGGTTTGCCATATTAAGTGCTGCTTCATGTCGAGAAAGCTCTTTTGTTTCTGTTGGCAGTGTTATTGAGGTTTTAACCCCAAACGTATCAAAAAGCCACTTTTCACTTAACTCAAGGCCCGTTTTATCGCTTACAAAAATTCTAGGGGGAATAAGATCTGCTCCAGTATAATATGCTCCCATAAACTCTAAAAGCAGGTCTTCATCATCCGAAAGACTTTTTGTTCTATATAAGTCTCGCATGATGAGTTTTCCCATGCGCATCTTTAAGACAACAAAGCTAACTAATGGCCCATCAGAATAAAAACCAATATAATCTCGAGCTTCTGCATCAAAGTCGCTTACTGCATTTTGCATTCGTAAAGACTGTAATGATGCTAGCCCATCTCGTAACCGAGCCGCTTTTTCAAATTTTAATTCTTTAGCAGCTTTTTTCATTTCATATTCTAGCTTCTCGGCTCCCTTAGTGGGATTTTCGTCAAGAATTGAGTGAATTTCGCCGATAATTGAGGTGTAGTCCTCTTTGCTTATTTTATTACAGCAAGGAGCGGCACAACGACCAATATGGTAGTACATGCATGGGGTTTTACGTTTCGGCATTTTTTTACATTGACGTAGTGGATAAATGCTGTATAATGTATCTATAAAGGTCGTAAGTGCACCACCATTAGGAAATGGTCCAAAGTATGCTGAGCCATCCTGGATAATTTTTCGCGTTTTTATAACTCGTGGAAAATCTTCATTTGTAATTCGAACAACAGGATAGGATTTATCATCTTTTAGGTTAATATTGTACCGTGGACTGTGTTCTTTAATGAGGTTGTTTTCAAGAATTAGCGCTTCGTATTCATTTGCGGTCGTTATGTATTCTATTGAGGAAGCTCTTGCAATAAGTGTTCGAGTTTTTATATCTTTTTTACCAGAAAAATAGGAGGATAGCCGATTTTTCAGATTTTTAGCTTTACCAACATAGAGAACAGTGTTGTCTGTATCACTCCACATATAGACGCCGCTTGATTTGGGAGCTTTTAGCGCAGTTTCATGTAATAATTCATATGTTGTTGAATCTGATTTCATGGCTTTTGTAAGTAACTTATGACAAAAAAATGTCCTTTTTTTATACTTTTTCTCCTTGTGGCTTCTTTTCTCCACGCCGAGGACAAGGAAATTTTCCTTGGGGGCGATGAAGGTTGGCATGCCCTTTCTCTTGCTAGAAATATTACGTTAACAAACTCAGGGCGTTTTGGAAAGCAAGCAGTTCAAATTGCAACGGCTTCAGAATCATTACGTGTAAATACCGATTTGCTTCTTAACTTTGAACAAAACTCTTCTCTTACCGACGTTGCTGGCAACTATCAAATTATTTCATCAAATGCATCTACAACGTCACATTCTATTATGGGCAATTATTCAGGTCTTGGCAAGGGGTCTAGTGGTGGAATTCTCCTTTCAGGCGATGAAACTGCCTTGTTTGGAAGAGAGGGGCTTACAGGTTCCTTTACCATATCATTTTGGTTAAATCCTTCTCTTGTTGAAAATGGTGAAACTATTTTTTTATGGGATTCATCACGAAATGTAAATAATGTTCCCGTGTATCAGCTTATTTCTGCAATGTTTTTTCAAAACAGACTAGAGTGGAATTTTACAAACATTTTTTCAAACTATACAGAGTTCAAAGATATAACACTAAAAAGCACGAGCCTTGTCATTCCTGATGAATGGGCGCACCACGCCATAAGCTTTGATGATTCAACGGGAATTGTAGAATATCGCATAGATGGACGGCTAGAATCCATAGCTCATGCTACAGCAAGTGGTACCTCTGATAGAAATATATATAGCTCAATTCTTGGAACACCTACTGAAATTTCCTTAATTTCAAATTATACAGGTAGAATAGATGACTTTACCATTATTAGTGATTTTATTCAAAGCGATTATGCTGATTACCGTTATAACCCAGATGGTGCATATTTTGAAAGCCAACCACTTGGTCCCTTCCCAAGTGGCTCATCTATTACAGGCATTCAAACTATAAGCGATACACCACCTCAAACAGACATTCAATATTTTGTTCGAGCTAGTGACAATTATTATGAGTGGACAAACAGCTACCCCGCATGGATAGTTGTGAACGAAGGGCAAAGTATACAAGGCGTTCAAGGCAGGTATTTTCAAGTAGCAGTAAATCTCTATACCGATGGAGCAGGAAAGAATACACCAACACTCACAGAGTTACGCTTACAGTATGATGAAAAAGAGCCCCCTCGCCCGCCTTTGCGCGTATTTGCTGATGCAGGAAATGGATATGTAGATCTTTCATGGCTACCTTCTGCTGGCGAAAAACCTGATGGCTATATAATTTATTATGGAGAATCTCCTGGGGAATATCTAGGTGAAAGTGCCATACAAGGTGACTCTCCAATTGATGTTGGGCTAACAAACTCATTCCGTATCAGTGGGTTACGAAATGGCAAAGCGTACTATTTTGCCGTTTCTGCATACACACTACCAAACTATATTGAAGGTACTATATCTCAAGAAGTATATGCACGACCCTTACAAACAGGAGCTAGATATGAAACAACAAGGTAAGCCTGCAGCACAAAAAGATGATAGACGTTCACTTGCGCTCCAACGTGCTCAGGCAGCAGTACTTTCTAGAGACTACACACTTGCAATTCGACTCTATAATAGATTACTTATAGCAGAACCAGACAACCGTGACATGCTTCTAAAGCTTGCAAATGTATATGTGCGTGCCGACAAAGATGAAAAAGCATTAAAAATTTATTTAAGTATACAGGATAAAATGCCTGAAAGCTTTGAAGTTCTCACAAACCTTGGTGGAATATATAGGCGCCTAGGACGTTATAATGAATCAATAGAAGTACTAGAAAAAGCATTAAAACTTGGTCAAGATATTGAAGCAATAAAATACAGTATGGGTTTTACATATAAGCTCATGGGAAAATATGAAGAAGCAGCTGATTGTTTTATGCACGTAACAGACATTAACCCAAATGATGTGCTTGCATACAACCATCTTGGAACAATAGAAAGCATGCGAGGAAACAATGAAAAAGCACAAAGTGCTTTTTCAAGAGGGCTTCAAGTCGACCCCAATCACCCTATCTTACATTTAAATGCTTCACTTAATTATTTAGCCCAAAAGAATTACTTACAGGCTAAGAAACACTGCGAAGCTGCGTTACGTGCAAAACCAGGTTGGCCAGATGCTATGTCTGTGTATGCTGAAGTACTGGAAAAAACTGATGACAATGATGAGGCAAAAAAAGTATTAAAAAAAGCTGTTTCTCTTAATCCTGAAAATGCAAAAATGCATGCAAATTTGGCAAATTTTTATCAGTCCAATAAGGACTATGAAAGTGCAAAAAATGCCTATGTCAAAGCTATTCGAATAGCTCCTGACAACAACCTAGCAAAATTTGATTTAGCAAATATATATGTACGCCTTGGTAATTACACCGAAGCTGTTGCTTTGTTTAAAGAGCTCGAAAAGGCAGAACCCGACAACAAAAATATCACCATGGAATATGCTAAAGCATTAATGGGATTAAATGAGATGGAAGCGGCCATTGAGAAGATAAAAACACTTGAAAATAAAAACTCAGAAGAGCTTTCAACACTTAGTATGTTTAGCCAATATTTTATTAGAAATAAAGAGTATGAGTCCGCAAAAGAATACTTACAAAAAATAAAAAATCTATACCCCAAAGAAATTGATTACTTACTAGATAATGCGAAGCAATATGCATTTGTCCAAAATTATGCCGAAGCAAAGAAACTCCTCGATGATTATCTTTCACATAATCCAAATGATTGGTATGCTTGGCATTTACAAGGTGAAACATATAAAAACGTACGGCTTTACAGTGATGCTCTTAAAGCATGGAAAAAGAGTTTGGAAATTAGTAAAAACACAAGAATACTTGATGATATTTCAACACTTGTAGAGCATTTTGACTCACAGTCTGATGAAATGAAAATTATAGAAGAGCTTATAAAAACATATATCAATGAGCCAGACATGGATATTGTTGATTCGAATGATAGTGAAGAAAAAGAAGAAGATCAAATAGATACTGAAGATGAGTTTGACATATCGATTGAAAGTGAAGAAAGTAACGAAGATGATGAAGTAGGAACAGAATCCCTATTTAGTCTAGATAGTTCGACTTTAGGTGATGATCCAATAGATGAATATGACCCGCTTGTTTTTGACGAGATGGAAGATATAAAAAATGACGATGATGATGACTCAGTTTTTGACTTGAAAAGGTTAGTGCCAGATGATGCGCCTGAGGATTCAATTGGGGTAGATAATAAATCCCATATGTTTGACAACGAAAAAGATTTTAACCAATTTGACCCAATTGAAGAACAAGAATACTTAAATGTAGATGGGTTTGGATTTGAAGATGAAGACTTTGGTGATGAAGAAGAGGATGAAAATACCAGTTTGGGGTTTGTTAGTGATAAAGACAGCACACCAGAACCTCCCCCTCCTCCTAGACAAGAGCAGCCCCCCCCATACTACCCACCTCAGCCTTATCCACCTCAGTCTTATCCGCCTCCTATGCCACAGCAACCAGAAGCTCCAAGGCCATCTTATCCGCCTCCAGTACAGCCAGAGCAGTCCTTTCCTCCACAAAGACAGGAACCTCAACCAGAACCGGTCGCAGATTTTCCTAAGCAACAAGACTTCAAACCGAAAACTAAGCCAGAAACCCCAATGCAAGATTTTTCTGAGTTTGAAGACATGCTTGATGATTTCCCTATTCAAGAAGAGCCACTTGATATTTCTAACAGTAAACCTGTACAAGATCCTCTTGATAAGGAAAACAATAATCCCCAGTATGACGATGATGACTACATCGAAGATTTAGAATACGTGGATGATGAACAAGATGTTCCTCCACAAAAAAATTCTAGTCCACAAAGAAAAGATACTACTCCTGAAGTCAAAGATGATGAAATTCCACGCACATTGGGAGATAATGATGAAAGTGTTGAACATTTGGATAGCCTAGAAGATGAATTTGGTTCTGATGATGACGATTATGATGTTGCAGATTTATTAGCTGAAGAAGATGAGGATACTGATGACTTCGATGATTACATCGATGATGAAGATTCAAGTCCTGATGACGACTATTTTGAAGATTCATTAGAATCAGTTGATGACGATAATGATGATGAGAAGATTGCTTTTGATGAAATTGTAGAACCAGATGAAGATGTACACATTCCTGAATATCTCCCTGAAAGTGATGATAGCTCAAAGTATGAAGAACCTTTAGACCCAGTTGATACTGAGGATTTTTTTGATTTTCTTGATGAGCACAACGAAAACGAGGATCTTTTAGAACTTCAAGATGATGATAGTGGAGAATCGGGCTATGGTGAACTTGATAATGAAGATATAAATGAGTTATATGGCGAAGAAGATATAGCGGATGATGAAATCTCACTTAGCCCCGCAGATATACTAGCAACTGATGAAGAATTAGATGTAGAGCAAAGTACACCAGAGGATGGTAACAAGCATAAAGAAGTTACAATGATGAATAATGTGAGAGGTGTAATAGAAAAGTCATTTAGCTCTCCTCCAATTAAGAAATTTACAACACTCACAGGCATGTTTGAAGCATTACATGCACTATATGATCATTACCTTTCAAAAGATAAAAAGAAAAATCTTGTATCATCTTTAAAGGATAATTCTTTAGACTATGTTGCAACAAGGGTTGAATCTGGGCCAGGCTTGCTTGCAGCAGCACAAGCATTAAAAAAGCATGAAGAAGAAGAGGATTAAAAAAGAGGTTTTCGCAGCATAAGCAAGATTTGCTACTCTTCGTCACATCGAGAGTAGTGAAGAGCTCTCTTTTGTAAATGAGATTTCTACACTTGGTAGAAATGATTTTCAATTTACTAGGCATTTGAAAATCTAGGGGTTTTGAACACTATCGTTCTAAAGCCCCTTTTGCTATATTTTTATAATTCTTGAATGTGTTAAAACTTCAGAACCTGTTTCTGTTATGAGAATATCATTCTCTAATCTACATCCTCCAATTTTAGGATCATATAAACCAGGCTCACATGTTAAAACCATTCCAGGTTTAAATACAATCGTTTTATCCATTTTTGTTCTTACCGTTGGCCATTCATGTGCTTGAAGACCATATCCGTGCCCAAGGCTATGCGGCATGCTTCTTTTTTCTTTGGCAAATATTTTATCAACAAGAGCACCTGCTGCATGTATAGGCTCCCCTGGCTTATACAAAGGTAGCGCTTCATTATACGCCTTTTCTACTAATGCAAGTTGTTTTTCTTGTTCTTTTGTCAGAGGGCCCTTTGCAACAGTAAGCGTTACATCGCTCGTATACCCTTTATACACAACACCAAAATCTAAAATAGAAAGCCCTGTATCAGGCCACAGCGCTGCAGTATATGGAGGAAAACAATGAATCCCATAACTACTAGAAGGACCTGCCCCAAGTGTATCAAATCCTGTTTTTTCGCAGCCTTCTTTTCGGCACTCTCTTTCTATTAAAAGGGCAACATCTGTTTCAGACTTAATACTACCCTCTTTTACGCCTTTTTCAACAAGGTCAATAATCGCATCTGTTATTGAAGAAGCTTTTCGAATGCATTCGAGTTCATACTCATCCTTAATAGCTCGCATTTTTTCCACTGCTTGCGTTGCCCCATCTTCTCGGCAAAGTACATTATAATCAGCAAGCTCATTTACATACTGTAAAAAAAGGGGATAGGGTACGCTAGAGGGTAGCTCAACCTTTGAATTTTTCGGCACTTTTAATTGTTTTAAAAGCCCTGCTGCAGCTTTTACAGGATTTCGCTCAAAAGAACCATATCCTATTATGGAATCAACATGGGCCATTTTTTTTGCCATAGCTTCATCCCATGAACAAAGAACATTTGACCCATCAACAGCTTGCATATAGATAGAATCGTTTGGCATTCCCGAAAAATAGCGCACAGCAGGGGTTCTATTTGCTTCACTGTCGTGAAAAAAAACTGCACCTACTCCCTCTTTTGCCATCCAAGCACTAAGTTTTTCTCTTCTTTTTATATAGATATTATTCATTATTTCTCCCTTCGTTTATTGATATGAGAATATCATAAAAGCTTAAAAAAGACAAGGAGGCCATGTTTACCTCAATTCCAATAATATCAAAGGTAAAAAACCGTAAAGTATTTACGTGTGTAGAATCCTGTGATATACTAAATGTATACATTTTGGAGGACAAATGAAAAAAGTTATCACAATTGCAATCATTTTATTTACGGTATCTATTGGATTATTTGCAACAGACCCAGCACTAGGTTATTGGAAGAGTATTGATGATGAATCAGGCGAAGTAACTGCAGGATGGGAAGTGTATGAGGAGGCAGGAGTTCTGTACGGAAAGATTCTAAAAGTTGTGGGAAAACCAGCAGATGAATTAGCAGTGGAATGTAAAGGACCCTATAAGGATTTCCCAGTACCGGGAGATACGTCTAAAATGACATTAATCAATACGCCTTGGATTTACGGCTTGGTAAACAAAGGTGAAGGAAAATGGCGTAATGGGCGCATCATTGACCCTGAAAATGGTAAGTCCTATGCAAGCGAAATTACTTTTCATAATGCTGGTGGAAAATACAAAGTAGACACACTGGAAATGAGAGGAAAAATAGGTCCTTTTGGGCGAAGTCAATTTTGGCAAAAATCTACAAGAGAAGAAATTATGGCTCTTTAAAGAGTACTTTTTGCCCTCATTATGAAGATTGCACAGAAAAACATTTTTCAATGTGCAATCGACCATTCATGCCATGGGATAGCATTTCGGACCACTTAGCGTAATAGATAAACATTTTATGGTAGGTTTTGCACTAAGAGTTTATCATTGCCGTCAATCTTTTTTGTGCCTAAATGCATAAAAGCTGCCATTGGCGTAAAGTGCTTTTGCATTTCTTTTAAGGGGCTATTAGGAGGAAAGTGTGCCGTTTGACGGCGAAATGAGCCATATTGACCTATGCCATCTTTGTTCTTTGAACAGCACGTACATTCACCTAATATCTGTATATTCTCTTTCTTTACTCCAATTTTTTCCAGCAAAAATAGATTTGCTTTTTCTAAAGAAAGGCTATAGTTTTTGCCATCACTTTTTTTTTCAACACAGTCGTCACAAAAATTTTCAATAAAATAATCTGCTCTTTGCTCATCAATTAAGTAACAACAATCTCTAATGTGAGGACCAATAACAACAAAAAAATCACTTGGTTTTGCACCATACTTTTTATTAGCAAGCAATAAAGCTTCTGTTATAATACCGGTGCCCTTCCATCCCGAATGTAAAACCCCAAAGCAGCCTGTTTTTTTATCCCATAAATAAATAGGCATACAGTCTGCTACAGTAATTACAGGAACAAGATTTTCATTGCAAGTAATAATACCATCACCTTGCAAATCTTTAGTATCAAATTCTTCATCTACTGAATAAACAATTTTAGAGTGAATGAGCTCTAAAGGGACGATTTTTTTTTCGTTATTAATTAGGCTTAAAAAAAAGTTATCTCTAATAGTATTTTTTTCATCCCATCTAAAGCGCATTGAACCTGCGCTAATAGTTGATAGGCATGCTGAAGCATATGCTCTATTTTGCATTTGATGAACCTTCTAGCTCTACTGCTTCGATGTCCTGCAATAAATTCAGTGCAGTTTCAATTACATCGCTAACTTCAACAAAATGTTTACGAATAGGAGCATTGTCAGGTCCTACTAAGCTTGCTATGTTTGTAATTGTGTCATAGCTAGAATTATAGTTTGCTACGAGGATTCCACTAAAAATAGAATTAAAAGAACGACACACCCTTCCAAATGTAAGGATTAGTAATTCTACTTCAGACTCAATGCTAGTCATCATAGTTTTTATTTGAAGCTGTCCTTGAACTGTTCTCAATATTCCTGCCGTAATGCTCGAAAAACCTTCTCCATATGCACCTTTGGGGGCAAGCTTTGCATTAAGCTCACGTATACTTTGTGCTAGATGATTTGCCTCTGTGTATGTATCAGTGAATTCTGTTTTATTCTCATTTATGATAAAATCTCCATCTACCATTAATATTTTGAGTATTTCATTATATTTTGGAAATACCTTTGTAAAAAATGCATTTAGAAACCCCAGCGAGTATTCTTTAGAAAACACTATTTTTGAATCTAACGTTTTCCATGGCCTATTTTGGAAGACAGGATAATCCTCTGTTTGACAAAATTGAGTTACTTTTTCTTTTGTTAATATTAACTTTCGGTCGTTAAGCCACTGCGACCATTTTCTATCAAAAATACGCTTCCATTGTGTTTTATATTGTACAAACCAATCTTCACCGCTATCTTTATACATTGGGGCCCAAGACAAAGAGCGCTTAGAAACCATTGTAAGAGAGCGTAGTGGTATTGTATTAATAAAATATGTTATTCCTTTTAAGGCCGTTAGACTAGCTTCCATGTGATCTGAGACACCCTCTTTAACGTTGACAGAAGCATCACCAGCTTTTATTTGTGACTGCGTTTGAAATAAATACAGTGCTTCAATCACCTCTGGTTCAATATTTTTTGCGTTGCATAAAATATTGGCAAATTTTTCAAGGTCGTGCACAGCTGTTGCCGCAACACACCTAAGAGTACCCCTCGATGAATCATTAAATCTTGCAAGAAATGAGTCAAATGGTAATTGGGTAAAAGCTCTAAGCCACATAAGGCTTTGCACACAAGTGTATAAATCTAGTCTATCTTGAGAAGATACGGAGGCTAATACGGTATCCATTTTTCGTATTAATGATGTGCGCAAGTCCGGCGTAATCTCTTGCGTAAAGGGTATGCTATAAGGGTTGGCAACACTTTCAATCTTTTTTTCCATATCACTCATTATAAGTGACCCAAGCAACACTAAAAACTCACCAGCTTGTTCATCATAATGAGCCACGCCAACCTTAAAATAATCAGCTATTCTTTTTAACTCGATTAAAGCTTCATAAAAAGCATGTTCTAAACTCATACTTTGAAATTTAAAATAATTAGGAAATTTGCTTTCAAGTCTTTTTGCCATTATCGAAAGCTTATGTTCAGAATAAACAACCTCGATATTTTTGCTTGAGAACATAGACTTAAAAAATAGTACTATCCTTACGATGAATGATTCATTTTTTATATTACTTGTAACAGGAATAGCAACTTCTTCTTTTCGAGCATCTCTTACAAGCAACTCTCGTTCCGGTTCTATCTGCGTTTTCATTTTCTGAAGAATTGCCATTCTGTCATCGACTGTTATGTCCGCAACGAGAAAATCAAAAAAATCACCACCACCTTGCATCTTTGTGCTCATACTACCATTATATAGGAATTATGAGAAACGTCAATATGCTAGATAGGCAGTAGGTCTTATTTTAATCCTGCGTTAACTGCGTAACTTTATCATAGACGAACACTATATATCGTAGTATACTTATAATAAGAGGATAATAAAATGACAAATACCATCGAAAAAAGTTTTACTATTACAGGAATGAGTTGTGCAGCATGTTCTGCAGCAGTAGAAAGAGTTACGCGAAAAATAGACGGCGTAAGCCAAAGTGATGTAAACCTTACGACAAATACGATGCGAATTGTGTATGATGAAAATATAGTTACTGATAAACTTATTCAAGAAAAAGTACATAAAGCAGGC
>CAYJFX010000056.1:1918-11884 GCA_964369735.1 uncultured Treponemataceae bacterium | reverse complement strand
TTTTAAGTGAAGCAGATTCTAAAAAAATCAGAAAACAAATGTTGCCTTACGGCTAGTCAAGTAGGAGAAGCAATGAATGCTTCGGCACAAACAGTGTCTCAACATTCATTTAAGAGTTTGCGTCGCAAACTCAGTATAGTATGCCGTTTCTTAAACAGTATAAACGGCGTGAAAAAAGTCAAGTTCAAAAGCTGATGCTTTTCCTTGACTTTTTATAGGAGAAAAAATGGCAAGAGCGATAGACGGAAGTAAGCGTCTTAATAGACGAAAGAAGATTTTAAAATTAGCTAAAGGTTTTCGTGGAAGAAGAAGCACAAACTTTAAAGCTGCAAAAGATGCTGTAACAGCAGCGTTATCAGACTCCTATGTAGGACGAAGAGATAAAAAAGGCGATATGAGAGCTTTATGGATAACTCGTCTCAATGCTGCAGTACGCGATCAAGGAATCAGTTATTCAAGATTTATTGATGGACTAAATAAAGCAGGTATTATAATTAATCGAAAAGCTTTATCAAACATGGCCATCGAAGATCCTACTGCATTTTCAGCAGTAGTTGAAGCAGCAAAAAAAGCAGTAAACTAGAATTTATAAACTTATTTTATCTGCTACTATATTAAGGGAATACTGATTTTATCGTTATAATAAAATTAGCTATTCCCTTACTTTTTTTTAATCTATTTTGAGGAGAGCTTAGATGATATCTTTAGAACAAATAAAACTACTCGAACAAAAGGTTGAACAAGCACTAAAAAAAATAATTGTGCTTCAAAATAATAATGCGACTTTGCAAACAGAAAATGAAGAGTTAAAGGTAGAAATAGAATTATTAAAAGAACAGTGCGAACGTTTAGAAAAAGATGAAGAAAAGATTGAGCAAGGAATTCTCAATGTTCTTGATAAATTGAACAATGTAGAAGATACTGTTCGCCAAGCACAAGGAGCACCCTCTACCCCATTGGGAACTGCGCAAAAAGAGTCTTTTACCGAAAGGCAAGAGCCGAACCAACTAGATATTGATAAAGCCCAAAATCAAAGTGAAGATGAAACATTAGATGATAAAAATGCAGAGTCTAATAGTTTTCATGCAGAAAATGGCACAGTGGAAGACCCTCTATCAAACATAGATGAGACAGATGAAAGTACACTTCCTTCTCATTCTGGCATGCTTAATCAAGCAACACAAGCCAGTAACTTAGATATTTTTTAGCATAACACATATGGGAAAATTAAATATTGATTTATTAGGTAGTTCATTCTCAATAGAAGCAAAAGAGGACAACCAATACTTAGAAAACTTATTAGCGCATTACACTACAGTTACAAAAGAAGTACGACTAATGACACAAAATACTGATCCACTAAAAATAGCAATTTTAAGTGGCATAATGATATGTGATGAATTTTATAAGGATAAAGCAAAAGCAGAAGACTTAAAAAATAAGCTAGAAGCAAATAGTGTAACAAAGACCCATAATGAGAATGAGCGTTTTGAAGCAGAAAAAATTGCCTTAAAAATGATTCAAGACATTGATAGGGTTTTGCCGTGAAATTTACACTTTGGGTAGATGCAGACTCTTGCCCTGTAGGAGTTAGAGAGTTAATTATTCGGTTTACTACAAGATTAAACATCAAAACAAACTTTGTTGCAAATCGTATTATACCCGTACCCAGCTCTTCTTTATACTCGATGATTGTTTCAGATAATAGCGCAGATGCTGCGGATAACTATATTGTAGAACACTCAGTTGAAAATGATATGGCTATTACAAGGGATGTTCCCCTTGCCTCACGTTTGGTTGAAAAAAATATTATAGTGCTCAGTGATAGAGGAAAAGTCTACACAAAGGAAAACATTCGAGAAAGCTTATCCTTTAGAAATTTTAATTTAGAATTAATTCAAAGCGGTGTTCCTGAGCTAAAAACACAAAGCTATTCAAAAAAAGACCTCAATACATTTGCAAATATGCTTGATAGGGAACTACAAAAGCGACTACGTACGTTATAGTATTAGAAACTTATCGCTTTTTTTTAATACTAAAGTCTATTTCGGACAGCATAACGGATGATATAATAATAATACCTCCAGTTACTACAGTTGCTCTAAGAGGTTCTAATCCTAGAATAATCGAAAACAAACTTCCAAAAAAACCCTCTGTGCATAGTATAATGCCAACCTTTCCTGGTGGAACAATCTGTTGAGCTTTTGTTTGGAAGAAGTAACAAAACAAAGTTGAAAAAAGTGCAAGATATAATGTTGGTACAATGCCATTTTGTATTACCACTATAGTAGTATGTTGAATATCTATTATAAAAAAAACAATGGTTGATATAACACCCGCAGTAAAAAGCTGCAAAAATGTTAGTGCCCGTGTATTTAAGTCCTTAGAAAAAATTCCTAAATATGATATATGTAGCGCAAACATAAGTGCACACAATAACACAGAAATATCGCCTACATTGAATGCTATACCTGTTTTAAAGTTTAGTGTTAGTACACCGATACCGATAAGTGTGGTAGTTGCCAAGATAAAGGTTTTCGTTTTAGGTCGGTGTTTTGAAATAGCCCATACAATAAAAGGAACCATAACCACATTTGTGGCAGTTAAAAATGCAGCATTAGAAACAGTAGTTTGAGATTGCCCAATTATTTGTATAAAGAAACCTAAAAAAAGGAAAAAACCTGCAATAATTCCATGTTTTAGTGTTTTTTTATCTACTGTTACAATATCTTTTGCAGAAAATGCAAATAAAATAAGTGAAGCCAGCATAAAGCGTATACTTAAAATTAGTGAATTGGGCATTTGGGCATCGATAGCATATTCAGTAGCTACGAAACCACCACCCCAAACTATTGCTACAGCTATAAGCATAAGCTCAGCTGTTAAGTGACTTTTATTTGTGGACATTATTATTCCTTGTAATTTTCTATTGTTCTTCTGGAAACGATAGATATATATTTTCTATATCGGGAAGAATTTCAATAAATGCTTCAACAACGGCAGGGTCAAATTGCTTCCCAGACTGCGAACGGATTTCATCAAGGACAGAGTTTTGGTCCCATGCCTCCTTGTACACTCGCTTCGATGAGAGAGCATCGTATACATCAGCGAGAGATACAATGCGAGCTGAAAGTGGAATTTTATCGCCACTAAGGGCTTCACCAAATAGCATTGTTTGAGTATTACCCATGACTGCTTTTTTTACATCGATGGCACCAGGATAGCCTTGCCCGTCCCACCTTTCATGATGATGCAAGGCAACTTCTAATGCCATTTCATCAATTGCAGATTCAAGTGTTTCAAAGAGCATTGCCCCTATACAAGTATGTGTTCTAATAACGTCATATTCTTCTGGCGTAAACTTCCTTGGAAGTTTTAGTATACTATCAGGAATCCCTACCTTTCCAACATCATGAAGCATTGCAGCAATTTTTAAACTATCTCGATATTTATTCTTCTCATCTTCTTGGATACCGTGAACGTGAGCCCATTGATCATATATTTCAACAGCACAGCTCGCTACCCTATTTACGTGAGCTCCCGTCTCTTTAGGATCCCTGAAGCCAGCCATACGAATCATCCGCATAACCATTGCACGAGTTAACTTTGTTCTTTCAAGGGCCTTTGTCGCACTAAATGCAAAATGCTGTAAGTAAAATTCTCCATCTGTGTCAAATTCAACGACGTTTCCATCTTTATCTAGCGGGTTTATTATTTGTAAAACACCAAGAATCTCACCTGCAGATGAAATGAGAGGAAGGGTTAATACGGCTCTAGTTGTGTACCCAGTTTTAACATCTGGATCTTTATTAAAAGAATATGGAGTACCTTCAGCTAGGTTATAAACATCTGGAATATTTAATATACTGCGGCTAACAACACTATACCCTGCAATTGATTTTTCGTTTACATCAAATGTAAAGGATTTAAAGGGTATTTTACGTCTGTTTTCAGATTTTTTTAGCTGAGTATCATTTTGTGCATATTTAATTGTTAGTTTACCATCTTCATATACATAAATTGAACCTGCATCTGCATTAACTATCGACCGCGCTTCTGTAAGCAATGCTTCTAAGAGAATATCAATATCTTGAATTACATTTAATACTCGCTCCGACTCCATAATTTTTTGAAGTTTTATTGCTCGTGATAGCTTTGATTTTTCTAATGTTGTAGTTGCAATTGTGGAAAGCTGCTCGGCATATAATTCATCCATCGATGTAAACTCAATTACTTCATTCTTTTCATTTTTTGGATTTATTATTTGCATAACTCCAAGCACTTCATCAGTCATAGAAATGAGAGGAATAGACAAAATTGCCTTGGTTGTAAAATTTGTTAAAAAATCAACTTGATTATTAAATTCATACGGTTTATCACTTGGTATCTTATATGCATCTGGAACATTTAAAATATTTCTGCTTGTAACAGTATACCCAGCAATTGATTTTTCATTTACTTCAAAAGAAAAGTGTGTAAAAGGCACATTTGATGCTTTGCTATTAGCATTTGAATTTTGAGCATACCTAATAGCAAGCCGGCCATTTTCATGTAAATATATAGAAGCGGCATCAGAAGAAAAAATATCACGTGTCTTTATTAAAAGTGTATTAAGTAATTCTTCAGCATCTGTAATTGTGTAAATTAGTGACAAAACTTCTTGAATCATATCTGCTTTTTTTTCGAGATTGTTCGTATCATTCATACAGAGGATTATACTCAAAAATAGTAAATAAGTCTATATATTATAATTAAAATTAGAAAGATTTTGTTATAAGTGAAAAATACAAAGGGCCAGCCCCATTTTCTAAATCTGGTAAAACATGATATCCAAATAGTGTTTTTTCTGGGCAAGGAAGGCTATGTGCACAGACATTTTTTATGTATTCAAAATCTACATCTATAACTGAGGCATTATCAAACTTCTTTTTAAGTTTTTTAATAATATCATCATTTTCTAAATGTGTTAAGGCGCAAGTGGCGTACAAGAGATGGCCACCTTGTTTTAAGATTCTAAAGGCAGAGGAAAGAAGAGCCCACTGGGCCATGGCAAGATTTTTTATTCTTGCAGAAGACCACTGCTCAAGGTACTTGCTGTCTAAAAAAACGTGTCGCTCTGAAGAGCAAGGAGCATCTAATAGAATTGCATCAAAGTTATTCACTTCTTTCTTGCACATTAGAGCCCCATCATTTGCTGCTATATGAACCCTGCTTCGAATGTCAGCTGACAAATGATTATCTAGTACATGTACTAGGCGATTTCTTCTTGGTGCAGAGCGTTCGTTGCATAGTAAATGCGCTGCATTATTCATCCTTTGTGCTAAAACGAGACTTTTTCCGCCTGGAGCAGCACACATATCAAGAATACTTTTTGCTTCACTAAGTGGTAAGGCATAACCTGCAAGCACACTTGCACTGTCAAGAAAGTAGGCATCTTTTTCTGTTGGCTTCCATTCGATGTAAGACGGCTCTAAGGACAAGGAATCGCGCAAGGCATTCCATCGACTTTCATAAATAGATGCGTAATATAATTCAAAACCTTCGCTTCCGCGCAAAGTGTTCATACACACTCCAAAAAAGCTTCCCATAGAGGATCTAGTGTTGGAAGCTGTGCCTTAGCTATAATTTTCTTTTTTGATTTTGGGTGATTAAATTCAATTTGGTACGCATGAAGTCTAATTCCATTCAAGGTATCTTGCCTCCTAGCGCCATACTTTACATCACCTTTTATGTGAAGTCCTATGTGTGCTAGCTGAGCTCTAATTTGATGCGTTCGCCCAGTAATCAATTCTATTTCAAAAAATGAATAATTATCTCCATGACCAATTGAACGGTAGAGCAATGATGCTTTTTTTGTCTTTCGCTCTTCTGTTTTATAAACAAATGATTTTTGTTTTATAGAATCAAACCTAATGAAATTATCTAAGAGTGTGAATTTTTCCGTTTTGGGATGCACCCCTTCAATAATAGCCCAATAAACTTTTTTAACTGTCTTTTCATTTTTTTGGCTATTTGTAAATTGGTTTTGCAAAAGTGGAAAAAGGCTTTTTTCAAATAGTATAAGATTTGCTCCACTAACAGGACGATCTAGTCTATTAAAGCATTGGCAAAATGTTGGTTTTAAAGCTGAATCACTAATACAGTTCTTAAATGATTCTGGCACATACTCATCTTTAGCCTCTTTACTGGAAGGCTCCCATGATTCACATATTTCCCCTGGTAGTTTGTTATATACCGCTAAATAGTCATCCATATAAATAATTCTATTCTGTAAAAAAGAATTATCAACATTTGTAAGTATTTCTTTATTCATATTTATTCCCAATGTGCAGCAAAAAAATTGTCTGCCAATTCTTTTGCACCATAAAAACTATTTAACTGCTCTTCAACATTATACATTGATGCAACAGAAACTGCTTGAACTCTTAAAGATGAATTGTCACTTTCAACTTCACTCGGTACAAATTCATATAAACCCATCAACACTTTAGCATTAATAATTTTTTCAACAGAAGTGTTGATGTATGATAATAGTAATGGGTCATCACTCGCTAATTCTTCTACAATCGGAATAATGTTCCAATACGCAGGATGTGAAATCATCAGTACATTTACCCCTGCTTTTAAAGCCATCGAAATAGCAATTTCAGGTGGATACCCGTTTTCTAGTAATGCATTCATCAGTATGTCATCAGAAAAAACAAGTCCTCCAAAGCCAAGTTCGTCGTGCACTAAATCTTTTATAAGCGTTGGAGAAAGACATGCAGGATTCTTAGCATCAAAAGCGGGAACAATAACATGGCTTATTAATAGTCCATCCTCTCCAATTAAACTTGAAAAAGGTTCGACATACAATGTACGAATTATGTGCTCATCACCTATTAAGCTAGGTAAAAAATAGTGAGGGTCATCGTTTGTATTACCAGGGAAATGTTTAACTACACAGTAAATACCTTCACTTCTAAATCCATTTAAAAATGCACGAGAATATTCAATCGTATTTTCTCTATTTCCGAAACTTCTTGTTCCAGTAAATTCCATGTTAGAAGAATAGCCTGCCTCTGCCATTGGCCCCAAGTTTACGTGTATGCCCAAAGCTTTAAGTTGTTTTCCTGAATAGGAATAAAGACTTTGTGCTTCTTCAGGGGTAAGGTTGTTTGCAACACTTTGTGCAGATGGAAGGGGGCTTGCTACTCCCCGTAATCGGTTTACAATCCCTCCCTCATGGTCAATAGAGAAATATGGGAGAACCTCGTTATTTTTTGAATAGTGCGTGAGGGTGTCTCCTATTAAAGTGATAATATTTTTTTCACCATCTTCGGTATTCCTCGAAAAGAGAACATACCCTCCAGGTGGACTATCGTACAAAGTTGCAGATAGACTTGAGTTTGTTCCATCAACAGAAACTAAAAAAAGCTGTGTAATTTTTTGTTCTAGGCTTAAGGATGAAACAAAATTTTTAATTGCAGTAGCTTCAATTTCTTTTTGTAATTGATGAGTACTCACTTCATCAATAGTTTCACTTTGTACCTCAATTTGTTTTGAGCATGATAGTGTTAAAGATAATAAAAGTGTAAAAAAAGAAATAACTATAAGTGGTCTCATAAGCCTCGAAAAAATTAAGCATCTACATACTAATTACAGTACATAGATGCATTGTATTTGGTTACATACCTAGTTTTACAATAATATTGTTGTAAACCACGGTATATACGTAACAAGAAGTACAACAAGGAACTGTATTAGTAAAAATGGAAGTATCCCCTTTACAACTTTTACAACAGGCTTGTCAAAAGCATAGGATGATATGAATAAATCCATTCCAACCGGTGGCGTTAAGAAACCTAGCTGCATATTCATTAAGAATATAACTCCCATATGAACAGGGTGTATCCCAAAAGAATCAGCAATAGGAATTAATAACGGTGATACAATAAGAATTGCTGAGTAGATATCCATAAGGCAACCAACTATCAACAATACTAAATTCACTAAAAGCAAGAATACAATTTTCGACTCTATGTGAGTTAACACAAAGTCAGACAGCATAAAAGGTATATCTGAAAATAAGATATAATCAGAAAGGCCTCGTGCAGCTCCAAAAATCGCAAGAACCCCGCCAGTTGTTGGGAGGGACTCAATAATTACTAAAACAGCCTTTTTTAAAGTAAAGTCTTTTCTAACCCAAACACCGATTGCAAATGTATATAAAACAGCAAATGCGGCAGCTTGAAAAAGAGTAAACAATCCACCAAAGTATCCTCCAATAATACACACAGGAAGTAAGATTTCAAAAATCCCATTTTTTAAAGAGTCTTTGAGCTTGCGCCCAGAAAAGGGAACTTTTTGTGCACCTTTGCTATAAAGTATTCCTACAACTACCATTGCGGCAGCCAAAACAATACCTGGTAAAATTGCACCTTTGAATAGCTCAAAAACATCTACAGAAAAATAATTAACTGTACCATACATGATAATTGCTAAACTTGGAGGAAATAATAAACCAATTGCACCTGATGATGTTACTAAGGATTCGGCCCTGTCTTTAGAATAACCAGCTCCAATAAGTACCGATGTGAGAAGCGCTCCAAGAGCCAAAATAGTTGCCCCAGAAATGCCTGTCATAGTGGTAAAAAAAGCTGCAACAAGAACTGTAGCTACAATTACACCGCCCTTAAACCATCCAAAGCACGCGCTAAAAATATCAATTAGACGCTTACCTGCACTACCCTTTGATAAAATAAAGCCCGCAATAGTGAATAATGGAATTGCTGCTATACTCTTATCAGTAAGAATAGTATAGGTACCTACAGGAATCAATCTAATATCAAAGCCAGCACTACTAGCAGAAAATGCAATATATGCTAAAGCTGCTAACACTAAAAAGAGAGGCACACCTAAAAAGGCACAAAGTATTAAAACTATCACTAAAGGAAGTAACGCAATCTCTGAAAAAGAAATCCAAGCATTCCATATGCTATCATAGAATGATAGATCTTCAATTTGAAATAAAGCATATAAAACATTAGCTATTTGGCCTGATGAAATTACGAGCCCGAGCACAAGTCCAATTACCGAAAAAAGTACATAATCTTTTTTACGTAATGACATTATAATCATAGAAAGATATGAAAGTGGCAAAAAGACAAATATAAAACGTAACTGCATTCCCCAAATAGTATCTTCAGGATAAAAAAGAACAAAAAACTCAGAAAAGGCTGCAAAAAAAAGTGCAACTAATACACAAGGTGTAATTATCGATTTTACAATCTCTATTGCAATTTTTGCCTTTCCTTTTAATAACTGGTCTACCGTTGCTATACAAATATGTTTATTATTGCGCCACGTGACCATTGATGCAAAACAGGCAAACAAAAAAACCAAATTAACCATCATAAGGTCAATATCTGGAATAACTATTCCAAGTAGCCTTTCTGAAAAGAGTTGAATAAAAGGAAGGGCACACAAGAGAATTATAAGCCCTACAATAATAACGCCTTCTATTTTTTTAAAAAAAGTAAGTCCCTTAATTTCCATTATTAGCCCTATACTCTTCAAGTAACGCAACTATCCTATTATATACTTCACCATCGATTACTGAACCAGAAATTGCAGCCATTTTTTCAGCATCACTTTGGAGTGTTTTTTCCCACAAACTTACTTCAGAATCAGTAAGTTTAATAAGTGTGTTGCCTTCGCTTTCCATCTTATCCAAATATTCGCGGTCTGCTTGTTGCTGTACAGAAATAAATTTTTCCTCAGCGCGTTTTATTGACTCAAGGAGAGCAGGCTTATATTCTGATGGTATTGAATTCCAAGTATCAGTAGAAATTACAAAAGCTGACATAATTGGGTTTAATGGAATATCGACGGCATATGGTAATACGGTATAGTATTGTGCAGCATATGCAAACATTGGAATTGAATAAACAACTTTTACACCATTAGAGCTTCTAATGCTCTGCA
>CAYJFX010000056.1:0-1891 GCA_964369735.1 uncultured Treponemataceae bacterium | reverse complement strand
TGTTAAAATTGGCTGTCTTAAAAGCATTCATAAGCCCAGGCGAATTAATGCCTGAAAAGCCCATTCGTAAAGCTTTTAACTCATCCGGTGTGCGTACTTCTTCTTTTGTAAAAAAATTAGCCCATCCAACATTAAACCAACCAAGCATTTGGAACCCTTCTTTTTCAACAGCTGCTTTAATCTCAGGATTTAATGCATCAAGTACATATGTTAACTCATCTTGATTTCTAAAAATAAAAGGCACACAAAGTGTAAGGGCATAAGATTCTGGGGTTAATTCATAAAGGCCAATATTAGTAAAAATTGCGCCATCAATGGGGCTCTTTTGACCAGGTCGTAGCGATTTCATTCTTTGAATAACGCCTGATTCACCGCCCATAGAACCTGCGTTGTAAAACTTGAGTTCAACTTGACCATTGGTTACTTCTAACCATTCTGCAGCCATTGCCTTTTGTTCAATATCCCAAGGTGATCGAGCTGGGGCCACAGATGCAATTTTCACCGTAATTTTTTGTGCGAATGTACTTGCACATAGTGTTACAAACACTAATAAAAATAATACCAATTTTTTGTTCATTTTAAGCCTCCACAACATGATTGTAGTTGTAATTCAAACTTGATAGCCTATATGTTATAGTCCATCGTTAAAAGTAATTATATATAGTATATTTACCACACAATAAAATAATCTTCTGTGTGCTCTAAAAGCCATTGAGCTCTTTGTTGTGTAATAATTGTAGCAAGCCGTGCAGATGGATTATCGTCAGGATTAATTGCAAGTGCTTTTTTTAAGTTTTCTTCATAACCTTCTAAGTCTTGTTGAGGAACACTAAAAGATGTTGCATACGTAACGTAGGGGCCAGGAGTATTGCCACCAGAAACTCTAAAGGCTTCATCACTGGTAAAATAGGCTCGCTCTAAGTTTCCACCAAATTCTGCAGGAGCTGAGGCATAAAATGCTGTTAAAATATCCCAAATTGCCCCATCCGAATAATTAGGATCTAATTCTGCTGCTTTTTCTAGGAGTGCCACTGCTCCAGAAAGTGTTCTTAACAGTGAAGTATCAAGTGGATCTACCGAAAATGCACCAAGCCAACCGGCCCCAAGCCAGTATGCTGCATTTACATCTGATACTTTTAGCTGCTCGAGGGCTTGTGCTATTGAGTCATTATCACCACTTAAAAGGGCTTTTGAAAAGCCTTCGTAGCGCCCATCAAATGCTTGAAAAGCATAATCCCTTCCGCGTAAATAGTGTAATTTTGCTCTTTGTAGCTCAGAGGCTTGTAATAAGTATTCTTCAATACCAAGCATATCGGCCTCAGCTTGAACAAATACATTTGCATACATGACATACAATGATCCAGTCATTGTTGCAAGACCCTGATGATCGGGATTTTGTGCCAGCATTACTTCGTAAAGTTTAAGTGCTGTTGGAAAAAAATCTCCCATTAAAATAGGATCTTCTTCTCCAGTTAACACAGACATCATATCATTATCAGATGATTGTGCTGATGGAATGCCATTTTTATTTGCTCCCGAAAGAGAATTTCCAACGGCGTTAAGTACCATTGTTTGGCATGATGAAAAAATCATCATCAATAAAAAAAGCGAAGATACGCATACTATTTTTTTCATGTTTCTATTATACTCACTAACACGGTTATGTCAACATGCATTAGTATACAAAAAAAGCTAAAGTGTTTAATTTTGCATAATAACCCCACCAAGACCGATTATTATGTATCCGCAAGAATTACACCTATTTTATTGCATATACCACGTAGCATGTCATACCGAGCCCTTCGATTTCACTCAGGATAAACTCCGTCGAGCCCTATTGGTGGTGTATAAAATCTTTATTTTTGCGTATACAACCTAGCCTGTCATTCTG
>CAYJFX010000055.1:0-11967 GCA_964369735.1 uncultured Treponemataceae bacterium | reverse complement strand
CTTACCAATTTTATAGGTTTATTTTTGAATAATAAAGTGCCATACCTAAAACTCATTGCTACATTTCCAATAGAAGAGAGCCTGTTACAACTATGCAGAGATTCTTTTATGTGAGGACTTTCTTTTGCGTGTGTTTTCCCTACCGGAAATGAAAAATCTAGGCCAACAAAAAATACTGGTATATCTGTATCTTTACGTAAATAGAGTGCTAGCTCAGTAGCTGTGATTCCAACTGAGCCAAGGGGCGGAAAAACTGGAATATTTGGAAAAGTTTTTTTAATTCTCTCTAATAATGGACTTTTTGTGTATTCTGAGATAAAAAAGGATACAGTATCAAAGCATTTTTGTGCATTTGGCCTTGATGCAATATCGGCAAAAAGTGGTATTTTTCTATCATCAAGTCCTATATAAGCTTTATCAGTAGCATACTGGCCTTCTAAAGTAACAATTGCATCAATTTTAATATCACTGGAAACTAAACTCTGGACTGCAGCAGCAATCGACAAAACAAAAAAACTATCATTATGTTCTTTAATAAAGTGAATAGCATCTTCAAGTGAAGTACCCGCACCCACAATGAGTATTGGTTTTGCAATACATCCCTTTTGAAGCTCGAAAGCATTTTTTAACCTTGAAACATTGCGAAGGGTATTTTTTGAGAATAGTTTTCCTAACCGTACTAAGGTCATACGATTTTTCCAAAACTGTGAAATTGAGTTTTGTGTAAAGCGTGCAACATTGGTATAAAAATCTCGATGCTGGTTTACTTCACTAGAAGCTTCTAGGAGAATAACTCGCTTAAAATTTAAAACTGCAGGAAGTTCCTTTCCTTGCATGGTTGACCCACTAGTAAGACCTTCCAATAAAAATGAAATGTCGGTTTCATGCTCGACACAAAGGCTAGCAAAGGCCTTATTATCTAATGATTTTTCTATTTGTGTTTGAAAAAAATCATACAGTATTTTATTTTTTTCAATTGCTAACACAAAACAGTTTTGAATTTTTTCATTTTCTATCTTTTGAAAAATTGCATTTATGGGAAAGTCTAACACAGGAGAAACACAGAGAATAAGACTTTCATCTAAAATAGGAGTACTTTTAAGAATAGCTAAAAATGCTTTTTGAGGGTCAAAGCGCGAAAAGAGGTGGCGTTTGTTGTATAAAACAGAAACACCCCGAGCGGTTTCTACCAAACAGGGTGTCTCATATGTGTCGGTCACAAAAACCTCATAATTTTTTATAAGAAGTATTCAAGAAGTACTGAAAATAAATTATTTTCAACTTTTTCACTACCCATAAAGAAAGAAGAAATATCAGTTGAATCAAACTGTGTCACGTAGTACGGATACAAGAAATCAAGATTTTGATTTTCTTCTTCATTTGTTACTTCTTCAACCAATGCTAATACAATAACATTATTACCTAAAACAATTGGCTCTGAAACTTCTCCTTCAGTTAAAGAAAAAGCTGTTTCAAAAAACTGTTCATTTGATTGTGCTTGACTAAGAATTGTTGAGCTATCAGTTGGAATAGTGTCCAATAATGGAGTGCTTGCATAGTTCACGGGAAATGCATCAATAGAAGTATTTGTAAGTCCATATTCAGAAACAGCTGCACTATATCCATTTGTAATTGAGCTTGAAGCAAAGTCTTTGGCAAGGTTTATATAATAATCTTCAATGCGTCCAGCTTCAAAAATGGTTAGGTATGAATAAACAGCACTTTGTAATTCTTCATTTGGAAATGCTGCAAGTGTTGGGTTTGCAGTAACTGAGAAAATTGAAAACCCAGTTGTTGTTTCTATCACTTCACTTACTTCACCACTTTGTAATGCTACAAGAGTATTAAAAGCTTCTTCACCGTTTACAATATCTTTAAGCTGATAATGCATACTGTCATTTAGCTTTCCTGCATCAGTTGAGTATTGATCTATTGAATACTCTGTAACTGCGTCAGAAAAAGTAAGTTCATTGTTTGTAATTCGTCCTAGTACTGTTTTTGCAGTACTTTCATCATTAACAGTTATTACATCCATTGAATATATGGTAAACAATTCTGCATTATCAGTACCATAGGCGATAACTTCTTCAGCTGGGTAATCACCTGTGTTAAAGCTCACCATATTAAATGAACGTTGATTTTTATTCATTTCATTTATAAATGCAATTTCATTTGCAGATGTTTTAATACCAGAAAGATCATTAAAATAAAGGTTTCTCTTAATACCGTCTTCTGTTGCTTCTTTTATTTGAATTTTAGTTCCGTCTGGAGTTTCTTGAAACAGTCTTTCTGAGTAAACACCATTCTCATCTTGAAAATATTGAATCATTTCTCTATTTACGAGAGATGTTGGAGCAACATAGCCTGATTTTTCAACTTCATCTACAAAGGCACGCGTTAGTACAGAGTAGTTAAAAGCCTGTGTCATTGCAGAAAACATTGGATCCCCTTGGGTTCCTTGAAACTGCAATTGTTCGGTAAAGTATTCAACTAAATTTACAAACTCTTCATCGTATTTTATTGCTTTTCCATCATATGAACCCAAGTCTGGCATTCCAGTATTTTGTGAAATTAAACCAGGTGAAAATACAAAAGCTATTGCAATAACAACCAATAAAAGCACCGAAAGTGCAAAAATAATTGGATTTCTCTTTGTTTTAGGTGCTTCAACCTTAGTTTTATCAGTATTTTTTTTACTCATTTTAATCAACCTTATAATATATTATTTCTTTGCGCTAGAATCCTCTATATAAAGCACTAAAGCATCGCAGTCATTTTATCATGACAGCGTAAGAGTGTCAAGGATGAAAAATAGCAGTTAATACTTTTTTGCTGCAGGTTTACTTTTTTTTAAACTCTCAAAAGTTGATTCCATCTGAATCCGTTTTATTAAAGAAAGCTGCTCTAATAAAACACTCTCAGCAAAGCACCTTTCAAGCCCTCAGCCTTATACCATTTAACGGTAGTAAAAAGTTATAACTTTAGGGTTTGCACATAGTAAAGCGAATAAGTTAATAAACCGTAGACGATAGGCATTCAATTCTATCTGTTTGTTTTTGCTAAAACATACCAACTCAATGGCTAACCTATTTGAATCTTTATTTAAAGATGCTATAATATCAGTTTGAAACAGTTCATATGATATAAATTAGAACTGCCATCCTACGCTAATTGTCGGTGCAATGAGGTGAAAATAGGTTCCCTCATAAAATGTTGCAATGTAGTCTGCTCCCAGTTCTACAAATAAACGATTTAAAATGTATCCTTGCAAGGCTATACCTGCATTTGCTGCAATTCCAACTACGTGTTCTGGAGGAGATTCTACCCCACTTGCAAACTCAAACTTTGTGTTTAGTAAAAAGGTTGCGCCACCGCCAGCATGAACATCTAAAAATAACCTTTTTTTAATAATAGGAAGTTGGTATACAAAATTAAGCGTAGCCGGAACTACATGCGCTGAAATATCATATGTTTCAAAACTACTGTTCATGAGAAACCAATACCCCGTTAATTCAAAACCTATTTGACCCCAATTTCGTTTTAGGGGGATGTATGTGACCCGAGTGTTTACACCAAATGGATAAAACTCTTCATTAAAGTACAAAGGAATTTCACCAGGGAAAGTATATATTACATTATAACCGACCGTGACATTTAAATCATATGGTTTTAAGAATTTCACAACAAAAGGTCCCACTGCAGAGGTAAGTCCTCCAGGGTTTTCTGCCTTAAATGTGTAATCACCTACATCTACTCGACCCATATCAAATTGTATTCTAAAATTATCGTTATTGTGCTCAACTATTTCGCCAAATACTGTTCTACTAGGCTCATTTGGAAGCTCAAGATAAAACAGTGTGTTATCAAGTGTATCTGTGCCAGAAAATGAAAAAAGGCCAGTTTGTGTTTCATCAAGATAAATCAAGTCTGGAGTTAAATCTTCAACAAAAGGTTGTATTGCTTTAAAGACACTTAAATTAAACCATTCTGACTCAGCTTCAAGTAAATCTAAAAAGTTAAAAACTAATACCTTATATCGATAATTTCCAGCTAATAGTGAAACCTCCACCTCAGAAACTCCCTCTTGCGTTTCATAGGTATTTTCAGCTATCCAAGAGCCATCATCAGACTGTCGCTCAATTATTACTTCATACCGTAATGCATTTTCTGAAGCTTGCCAAGATAGGGTTTGAATAAATATAATGCCTTCATCTGTTTCTTGAATTGTATAATCTCGCTCTTCAAGAGGGAGAAGGGTTAACCTATCAACTATTGTTCCATCTTCAAGCATTACTGTCCCATTGTCAAGTTCTATAGCATTATCGGGTAATTCTGGCAGAGAGTCTTGTGAGTATAAGGAAAACCCTTGTACTAATAACAATATTAAAAGTGATCGAAAAAATAATGAAAAACGCATATTACAGGCCATATAATTCCCCAGTTGTTTGTTCTCTCGGAGCATTTACGACTGGTAAGTCAACAATAAGCTCTCTTTCGTCTTTTTTACCTCTGCGAACTATTGCTGCATTTGGTAGCCTTTGGATAGCTTCCACTGTCCAATAATAAGTACCTCGCCCTAGAGAAGCAAAACTTTCAAACCTATATGCAGTGACATCGTCAAGAATTTCCTCAAATACAATCCTGTTATCTGAGTCGACAATATTAAATATATAACCGTCAGCCCCATCAACTGTATTCCAAGCTATATCAATGTATCGCTGAGCTCTTAAGTAATTCATATCAATTACTAATGGAGCCCCTGGTTGTAAACCAGTTGGTACATCAAATGGCTCTATAGGATTTACAATAAAACGTGATGGTTCTAAAGGAGAAATATCAAAGCCTTCTTCTGTCTCGGCAATTACTGTCCAATACCACGTTCCAGCAGGCAAAGATGGTAATTGATAGATTTCTTCAGGTGTTTCGATATCTATGTACATATTAGCATCAATAGGCTCAACGCCTCTCAAGCGGGATGTTAAACTTAAACCAGTATTCACATTTGTAAGAATTAAACGTGACTGTGTTGGTGTTTCAACACTACTCCATTCTAATGAAGGAGGATTTAATAGTGCATCAATACCAGTAATTTGATCATTATTACTTGGAGAAAGTAATTCAATAGGTTTGAGTTGCTTCATGTCAAACAACTGTTCACTCAAAAGACCTGTTTGCCTTGATGACATGTCTGTCTCAATTGCCATGGCTCTTAGAGAAAGAACGTATTCACCCTCTTCAAAATCATCCATATCAATACTGATGCTTGTTTCTTCAACAAGCAAATCTTCAAAAACAGGATTACTTCGGTCATTTGCTAAAAACAACTGCACTTGATAATAATCTGCTTCACTAGAAGCTTCCCATGAAAATTCCATTGGTACTTCTGGCCGTACAACTACATTAGTATCAGCGGCAATATCACTCACGGTAACCTTTTCTAGATAAGGCTCTACTTGTAGCATTTTTGCATCAGTTATATACTCAATAGCACTTCCCGTATTATCAGCTACTATACGCCAGTACCATGTACCAGTAGGAATATTAAGCCCAGATATCGATGTGGTGTTTACAATCCGTTCAGTGTGGATAGTATTAAATGTATCATCTTGTGCAAGTTGAAACTTCATATTAAAGGGAAGGTTTGTTTTCCAAGTAAATCCTGTATCAACTACAAGGTTTTCTGCTACAATATAACCATCGGGTGGAAAGAGTGTGCGCTGTTCTACCCTACCTGCAACCGAAAATACTGAGCGAACATCACTTTGAGGAGAGGTCTCCCCTTCTGAATCTATCTTCGTAACCGCCCAATACCAAGTTCCTTCAGTTAATTCAGCTACTTCAGAATTAAGTACATAATAATTTTCATTTACACGCTCTTGAACAACAGGTGATGTTAAGTTTTCATTTGAACTTATCATAATTTCATATTCTGTAGCTTCATAATCATATTTCCAAGTAAAGTGATGCCCTTCTTGAGCATTGCTAGCATCAATAAACCCACCGTCAAGTGGTAAAATAAGCTCAGCTTGAGTAAGTTCACCTTGTTCAAAAATATCAAAATAGCTTACATCTGAAGAGGTTGCAATAAAATTATCTTGGCCTAAAAAGCTCGTAGAATATATTGGTGTAACTCTCCAGTAATATCTACCATCAGTTAATGTATTTACAATACTTGATGGTTGACTTGCATTTTGTGATACAATAGGATTTAGCATTTGTTCATTATCAGCTATTTCAAATAACCACGAACGAGCATATTCATCGTCTGTCCACATAAAACGAACTTGAGGAGCCTTAGTTCTATAAATGTACTCAGTTCCATTTGCTGGTACATTATTTACAGGCAAAGGTGTTGAGTACACTTGTACTCTTCCACTAACAGTGGATGAAAGAGACTGTGTATACACTCTCCAATACCATGTTCCCTCCGACAAGTCTAGCGAAATATTATTTACATTTGTAAAGCTAATTTGTTCGACGATTGTATCAAAATCTTTTTGTTGTGAAGTTTCTAAAATAATATATTCGGTAGAATCAATATTCTCTTTTTCCCACGCAAAAGGAATTGGCACCGTTTGAGTTTGTGCTAGATATTTTGTATTTGCTGCAGGTGAAACTACTTTTATACTTGGTGGAATAAAAGTATTCGTTAACTCGTCAAATATAAGCCCATTTCCTTCTGTTAAAGAAATACTCTGAGCATCGCCACCTGAAAGAAGCTCAGCTTGTCCAGTAGTCATTTGCAGTGATAATTGATTTGTTGCAACATCACCTTCACCTAATGGTGAAGCTGCATTCATTATAGCTCCTGCAGAAACTTGAACATTTGCACTCCCAGATGTCAAAGTCATTCCAGTTGTTGAAGCACTTGTGTTTAACGACACGCCACCACCTGAGAAGTCAATTGCCGCTCCGTCTTCTAAGTCTAAAAAGACTTGTGCTAATGTTTGCTCATATAAATCTATAACATTTCCATCTACAAAGGTAACCGTTGCTTCAGAAAGTTCTGCCGTTCTAATAATATCGCCATTGTAAACGGGGGAATTTTGCTTTACTCGATCCCAAAGAACCCTGTCAATAAGTTTTCGTTGTGCAGATTTATATTTGAATGTAATAGTACCAATTGGAGCTTCATTAAATTTATCGAGAGATTGATTTAAAACCCCATTAAAAAGCTGTAAACTAAAATAAAACCCAATGAGACAAGCAATAGTTACGAGAAAATCATAAAGGGTGAATCGTTTTTCTATATACACAGTAGTCTACCTCGTTATTGTTCACCAATTTTATATTTTTTTTCTTCTGAATCTGCATCTACTTTGCCGAAATCTGGTGTTGGTATGCCCAAAAGTCTTCTAAGTTCAGCCATAGTTTTTGGACCATCTTTTCCAGCACCTTTTATATCTGTTACATTCGGCATATTAACAACAGCATAAATACAAACAGGCTTTTCCTTACCCTTAACTTTAACCGACGGCATTCTTTCTACAATTACGTGCTCTTTAACTAGGGCGTAAGTATCCTCTGTAATAAGGATATCTGCGCCAAATGGTTTTGTAAGAGTTTCGGTACGAGATGCAAAGTTTACTGCATCTCCAATAACGGTATATTCCATACGTTCTAAAGACCCCATTTGCCCTGCAACAACTGGCCCTGTATTAAGACCACAACCTATTTTAATAATTGGTTTTTTATCTCCACCTCGACCAATATTAAATTCTATTAAAGATGCCCTCATCATAAGAGAAGCTCGTATACCATTTAATGCATCAAGCTCAGCGCTTCCCTCACTGGTTGAAGCACCCCAAACAGCCATAACAGCATCTCCAATAAACTTATCAACGGTACCATTGGTTTCTTTTACACAAGCTACCATTCGGGTCATGTATTCATTTAAGAATTCGATAACTTCATGCGGTTCTAATTTTTCTGAAATGGCTGTAAATGAACGAATATCAGAAAAGAAAATGGTTGCATTTTTTGTTTCACCACCGAGTTCAAGTTCACCTGCCATTGCTTTGAGTGCTATTTCCTTATTTACAAAGCGTCCAAACGTTTCAAGAGCTGCACCCATTCGCGTAAACAATGAAGTAAGTAGGCCTACTTCGTCATGACTTCTAGGCTTTAACTGCAAAATAAAATCACCTTTCATGATTTGTTCAGAGGCACTGGCTAAGAGTTTAAGAGGTTTGCTAATTGAACGAGAGAAAAACCAAATAAATAATATTGCCAAACATAAAACGGCTAAAGATAAAAATATATTTTGGTATACAGTACTATTTACTGCTTCAAATACCAAAGAGGAAGGAATTGTAGTTATAACAGCAACATCGCCAACTGATAATTTAGTGTAAGCGCCAAAGTATTCTATACCTTCTTCATCAGAAAAAACAACTTGACGGTTTACATCATTATTTTGTCGCATCTGATCTACTAATGGAAGATTTGACATATTTCCACCCGTTTGCATAAGTTCAAAATCTGGATGTATAAGTAAATCATTTGTATCGTTCACCATAAATGTAGTATTAGTTGTACCGCTACCAAAGGTTTCACTGAGTGATTCGCTAGAAAACAAAATTACCAAAGACTCAGCTTGTGCTGATTCTTGCCATGGGTACAATAAAGCTATAGTCGGTACACCAAAGCTTGCAGTTGCATTAACCGCTATTATTTCACCAAAAGCAGAACGCGTAATAGAATCTGATACTGAGTTTAGGAATGTATATAACAAAGAGCGGTCGAGCTCATTAGAAACAAAAAATCTATTGTTGATGAATTCTATTGAAATGTCATTTGATATTTGTGCTGAGGTTAGAGGAGATACAAGCAAAACGGTTGCAATATCTTGATTTCTCTCAAAAAAAAGATCCGAATATTGGTCTGCTAAAAGGCTTTGTGACCCCATAATTGAAAGCGTATTCATAAGCAAAAAGGCATTTGCACGCATGGACAAAAGTTCCTTTTCTGCAGCAGCTGAAACATGCTCATTTATTGTATGATTACCCTGTTCTGCAGTTAACTGTACATCCTCGCGAACAATAAAAGCCACAAGGCCTGTAACTATACCAAGTGAAAGCACAACTAAAACTGAAATTATAACAATAAGCTTTAATGTTATGGAATACTTTACATTTTTAACTTCAATATCTGACATTACACTACCTTCATACTCACCAAAATATTTTATAAATTACATTACATTTTACCTCATAAATGTGAAAAAAGCAATATATTTTGCCATATTGATGGAAAATTTGAGGTGTTTTTTAATAAATTTGAGATATTTCAATGAAAAAGATACCAAATAAATCGCATAATTTATTGATTAGTATTTTAAAACTATGTACTTTTTCATGATAATATGATATATTCTTCGCAGAAGGATAAATTGATATGTACAAAATAATTGAAAAGAAACAACTTTCAGCTGATGTTTTTAACTACAAGGTTGATGCACCAGACATTGCTAAAAACAGAAAAGCTGGACAATTTGTATTGGTACAGCTAGATACCGATTTTGCAGAAAGAGTTCCTCTTACGATTGCAGATGCTAATGCAGAAGAAGGATGGATTACCCTCGTTTTTCAAGCAGTGGGGGCTACAACATTAAAGCTTTCACACCTTGAAGCAGGTGATTCTATTGGCGCAATACTGGGACCACTTGGAAACCCAACTCATATCGAAAATAAAGGCACCGTAGTTTGCGTTGGTGGTGGCATAGGAGTTGCACCACTCTACCCTATTGTGCAAGCTCATAAGGCTGTTGGAAACAAGGTTATCGTTATTATTGGGGCTCGTACAAAAGACCTTATTATATTTGAAGATGAAATGAGAGCCTGTGCTGATGAGCTTATTATTATGACCGATGACGGAACAGAAGGCCGAAAAGGGCTTGTAACCGAACCTCTAAAAGAGATATGTGAAACAAACCCACCTCAAGAGGTAGTTGCAATTGGGCCACCTATAATGATGAAATTTTGTGCTCTTACAACAAAACCATTTAACATATTTACAACTGTTTCGCTTAATACAATCATGATTGATGGAACAGGAATGTGCGGTGGTTGTCGAGTGACAATTGGGAATGATACAAAGTTTGTTTGTGTAGATGGACCTGAATTTGATGGTCACTTGGTTGATTGGGATAACATGATGATTAGAATGAGGGCATTTAAAACACAAGAAACAGAAGATTTTCACAAGTGCAAAATGGAAGCACAAGCATCTTCGCTGTAAATAAAATATTAAAAAAAGGAACATGGAATGAGTTATATCGATGCTAAAACCCTTGAAAGAGCGGGTAAAGAGCAATACGAAGCTATAAAAGCAAAAATAGAAGATGGTTCACTAAGTCCAAAAGACAGAACAATCATCCCTTTACAAGAAATGCCAACCCAAGAACCTAAGTTGCGTGCACATAAAATGAGTGAAGTTGCAACAGGTTACACAAAAGAGCAAGCAATTGTTGAGGCAAATCGTTGTTTACAGTGTAAAAATGAACCATGTGTAAAAGGCTGCCCAGTAAGTGTGCCTATCCCTCAATTTTTGGAGCAAGTAGCTATTGGTAAGTTTAAAGAAGCGGTAGACGTTATAAAAACAACAAACCTTCTTCCTGCCATCTGTGGGCGTGTCTGTCCTCAAGAAACACAATGCCAAGCATTATGCACCGTAGGAAAAATGAAAAAAGACATTGACCAATCTGTAGCCATCGGTCGATTAGAGAGATTTGTTGCTGATTTTGAAAGAGAAAATAATTTACAAACTACCCCTGCTATTGCAAAAGAAACAGGAAAAAAAGTTGCTATTGTTGGCTCAGGCCCTGCCGGCCTTACTGTTGCAGCCGATGTTAGACGACAAGGGCATTCTGTTACTGTTTTTGAAGCCTTTCACAAAGAAGGTGGTGTAATGGTTTATGGTATCCCTGAGTTTCGACTTCCAAAAGATATTGTTGCAACTGAAGTTAACATGCTCAAAAAAATGGGTGTAGAGTTTAAGACAAACTTTTTGGTAGGCAGAACAGGAACACTTCCACAACTTTTAGACGAAAAAGGCTATGATGCTGCATTTATAGGATCTGGTGCGGGACTTCCTAAGTTTATGGGCATAGAAGGCGAAAACTTAATTGGTGTTTTTAGTGCAAATGAATATTTAACGAGAGCAAACTTAATGAAGGCATATGACATTGAAAATGCTGCCACACCTCTCTACCCTGCTAAAAAGGTATGTGTTGTAGGTGGTGGCAATGTTGCAATGGATGCAGCCCGTATGGCACTACGCTTAGGGGCAGAAGAAGTTAACGTTATATATAGAAGAACTCGCAATGAAATGCCTGCTCGAAAAGAAGAAGTAGATCATGCAGAAGAAGAAGGCGTAGTATTTAGATTTTTAGAAAACCCCATAAAAGCCATCGGAGATGAAAATGGTGTACTAACAGGCCTTGAAGCACTTTCATATGAACTTGGGGAACCAGATGAGTCTGGAAGAAGAAGCCCTGTTGCAATAAAGGGAAGCGAGCACGAGGTTTCTTGTGATGCTCTCATTGTAGCACTTGGAAATGGCTCAAATCCGCTTATGGAAATGACAACTCCTGGCTTAGAAGCAGATAAATGGGGACGCATAAAGGCAGATGAAAACGGCAAAACAACCTATCCAAATGTTTGGGCCGGTGGTGACATCGTTTTAGGTGCTGCAACTGTTATTCTTGCCATGGGTGAAGGAAGAACTGCTGCTGCTAGTATAAATGAATACTTAGCGAAGTAGATTGCATTGATGAAAAAAAGAGTTTGGTGCTTTACCAAACTCTTTTTTTATGCCTACATAAAATACTATCTTACTTATTTACCACATTTTCAGGGTTTCCTGAAACATACGCGTTTAAATTGCTTACTGCAATATCCATAAGACGGCCACGGCTTTCTTTTGGCGCCCATGCAATATGTGGGGTAATAATACAATTTTTTGCCT
>CAYJFX010000054.1:0-12501 GCA_964369735.1 uncultured Treponemataceae bacterium | reverse complement strand
GACTTAGATGCAAAATATGGTTGGGATAGTTCAGAAAAGAAAAATGGAATTAAAGAGCGATACTGGGTAAAAGATGGCGAGGATGCTGTTACACTCGGTTTTACTGCTGCAAAAAATCTTTTGACAAAATTAAACCTTTCAATAACTGACATAGATTCAATTATATGTGCAACAGGATCTCCTGTAAATATTAGTCCATCTAATGCATGTATGATTCTACATAAGCTTTCTCAAGATGAAGGTAAAATGAGTACTGCAACGGCGTTTGACTTTAGCGCAGCTTGCTCTGGCTATATTTACGGATTACAAATGGCATGGGACTTTATACATGCAAAACCACATGCAAGGGTACTCCTTATAACAGCAGAAGTACTCACCCCTCAATTAGAAGAAGGCGAAATTGGAACAGCTCCTATTTTTTCCGATGCTGCAACTGCAAGCATTATTTGCTCATCAAAAAATGCTAAACTTGAAGCAATTATAGAGCGCCCTCAAACATCATCCTTGCCAGAAGACGGCTCAATTCTAAAAATTCCTCGTGATGTAAACGACCCAATTTTTATGGATGGCCCTGCAGTCTTTTTAGCGGCGGTTAGAGGAATGAGCGATAGCTTACGTCTTACATGTGAAGAAAATAGTATTACCTCAAGCGACATAGATTTGGTTGTACCGCACCAAGCAAACCAACGAATTATTGATGCTGTTCGAAAAAAGATGAAAATTTCAGAAGATAAGGTATACTCAAATATTGCAAACTACGGAAACACATCGAGCTGTACTATTCCAATTGCGCTCGACCATATTTTCCAAGGGGAAGCAAAAGGAAACATAGCCCTTTGCGCGTTTGGAGCTGGCTTTACCATTGGTTCTTGCTTGTTAAAGAGATAAAATCCGCAGATTGCGCAGATGACGCAGATTGTTATTTTTGAGTAGAGTATGATTCTTACACATACCACAAAACGGCAAAAATATTTTGTATTTGTGGTATGTTTTTATTTTGTCCTTTAGCACAGTTTTTCTGTAGTTTATTACAAAAGAAATCCCGTAAATCTGCGCAATCTGCGGCTACTTCTCTTACGCGCTTTACCCGCCACAAATTTACCAGTCTTTCAAGTGCCATTTTTGACTTGTCAAAACACTAAATTTTCTGTATATTTAAATCCTATCGTGAAAAAAACTATTGTATTCTTAATACTCCTATTTTCCACAAATTTTATTTTTTCCAATGAAATAACAGCGGGTGACTTTTCTATGTTTAAGCCCGATTCACTCATAATCGAAGCCTTTGAAAAGGGTGAAACCATGAGTGATGAGGACTTTATGTACTATGCTTTTACCCTTTCTGAAATTGCCGAAACCAACATACCTCGCTACATGGAGCACTACAAACTTCTTGCCACAAAACTTGAACGAGAGCTTTCAAGTCTTACCTTAAGTGATTTTGACAAGGGTGAGTTAATATTACAGTATTTGCACACAAGCCTTTTTAAAAGGTATCAAGAACCAGTAACAAATTTAAATGCCCTCTTTGATAGAGGAATATATAATTGTGTTTCATCGAGCATTGTGTACTATGCCCTTGCAGAAAGATTTGGCTTACAAGTGCATGGTGTGAAAACTGCCGACCACGCATTTTGTTCTATTAGAATTAATGGCGCAATTACCGATGTAGAGACAACATCACTCTACGGTTTTAACCCTGGCGAAAAAAAAGAATTTGCAAACTCCTTTGGGCAAACGGGATTTGTGTACACTCCACCCTCAAATTATAGAGACAGGACAAACATTGGAAAGCTTGCTATGCTTTCCCTTATTCTCCAAAATGCTATTGTTGAATTATATAAAACTGAGCGCTATGAAGCAGTAGTACGCCATGCAGTAAACATTCATGGCTTATTACAAACCAGTGGTTCATTTGATGCCATGGTAAATGAGTTTTCAAATTATGCAACATACTTAGACAAACGGAACCGTTTTTCTGAGGGTATTGAATTTTTTACAAATGCAGCTGAATTCTATGGTCGAAATTCTCAATTTGAAGAACTTGCAGGCATTCTTTTTAACAATGCTGTTGCAACAGAGCTGGCATACCGAAGCATTCACCAATTAAAACAGAATATTCCAGGTGCACAAAAATTTTTTAATACTTATAAAGAAGCGAGCGTTGTTCCACGCGATGTTGTAGCCACAACTCAAAAGATGCTCGATGAAGCTGTTTTGCGTATTTTTGTCGAAGATAATCGCTTTGAATCATCTGTAACAGAGGTAAAAAAATATTACAATGAAAATAGAATTCCGCAATCGATGTACAACGATTTACTCATGTATGTGTATTCAAAAGAAATCAATTCTCTAATGGGCAAAAAGGAGTGGGAAGAGGCATTGCTTATTGCAAAAAAAGCCATAGAAGATACCATCCGCGATTCAAGAGCAACAACACAGCTTCAAGCAGTTGAACACAACATCGGAGTATCATACCATAACGAATTTGCTACCTTGTATAATAGACAGAGTTTTGTTGAGGCAGCAAAAAAAGTGAATGAGGGGTTAGCTATAGTGCCTAATAATAAAACCTTACAAAACGATAAAAAAACGCTCCAAAGCCTATACTAATATATTAAAAAATCTACTTATACAAATCGCTGTGGTGGATTTACAACCCATAGAGCTTTCAATGTTTCTGTAGAAGAGGCATTTGCAAGCACATGTGGCGCAGAGGAAGAAAAAGAAATGCTATCTCCTGTTTCCAACTCATATTCTTCATTTTCATATTTTAATAATGCCTTTCCTTCTAAAACAAAGCCCATTTCTTGACCAAGGTGGCCATACGAGCCATGATGAGTGTGCTCTCCTGCAGGGATAGTAATCATGTAAGATTCCATTGCATAGGTTCCATTTTTTTCTACTGGATTTGCAAGCTCTTCATAAAGAACCTTCTCTTCTTTTCTCTTTCGCCTCTCTGAATGGCGTACAATTTTTACCGGCCTACTTCGCCTAAACTCTTCAAATAAAAACTCAGGGTTAATATCAAGCACGTCTGCAAGCGACAAAAGAGTATCAATTGCAGGCGAAACCCTATTTCGCTCAATTTGCGACACTAAGCTCTCACTCACACCAGCCCTTGTCGCAACTGTTTTTAATGTATATCCTTTTTTTTCACGCACCATTCTAAGCTTTTCGCCAAAACGGTAGGGTGTTTTCTTTTGAACTATTTCACTCATAACCTTTGAATCCTTTTTTAGGTTTTTTGTACAGCAGGCGCTTCACCTGACTCTAATATATAATGCATATAATGATCTTCAAGTGTATATCTTGGGCCATGCAAGCTTAATCGTTGCCTCGCCCGCGCATTTTCTCTTCTTATTGAGTATAAAAGATAAAAATCCCTTGGCTCGAAGCGTTCTTTTTCGGCATCTGTATCTGCTTTAAAATAGGTGGCAGGACGGCCTAATATCTTAGCAGCTTCATCGCGTCCAATAGCATTAAGGTTCTTTTTTCGTATATTGCTTCGTAGTTTTTGGATTTCTTCATATGACAAGCCAAACAAGAATTCTTCCATAGCCATGGCGGCATCTTCTTCACCCATTTTATTAGCAATAAAACTACACCACTTTTCATCCATTGCCATTGTAAGAAGCAAAAGCTCACTTGTTCCAATCATTGTTCCAAGCGCTGGGGTTAGATTCCTACGAGCATTCCAAATTGTATCTAAAACGGGAGCCATACCAGTAGCAGTCTTGTCGCTACGTCTTTCCCATAAGCCAATAAGTCCATATGCTATTTTCTGCCGCAAATCAACTGCGATCCCCTCATTATCTAAGAGGCTAATATATACATCTTCAGCCATAATATTAAACAAAATATCGAGGCATGCTCTGCGCAATTTTTGAACCAGTTTATCAGACTTAATTGAGTGCTCAGCAATTTTTTCCATTGCACAAAATGTATGAAATTTTGCAACGATAAAGCCTTTACCCAAAATAGCTTTTGAAGGTAAATGCAACATCTTATCCCCATCCCGTTTTACAAGTAAGGCTTCTACAAGGGTGCTAATATCTCTCGTTTTTCCGCCCTGTTCTTGAGCTTCTTTAAGAGAGGGAAAATGAGCAATGTTTAGAGTTAATTTTTCTAAGTCGGCAAGACGGTCGGCGAGCACAACAAGGCTTTCAGGTGAAATCGACTTTAAACCATCAAAAACCTCATTAACAAGGTCTTGCTCATCATCAGTCAATACAACAAGATTTGTTGATAATTCTTTTTCTAAAGAGACTTCTTCACCATCATAAAATTCTCCCAAAGAAACTGTTTCAAAATCCTCTGGGTCTACATTCGTTTCCATATTCACTATAGCTCTTATTATATCACACTTTTTGCAAAAAGCTAGTATAATACATGCCTTTTTACCTATTTTTTACTTATTTTTCTAGACGATTTTTACAAATAAATAATAATAAGCATATTTTTAAATAAACCGACAATATAAGCATGGCTAGAACACAAAATACATACAAAATTAATTATTTTCTCATAATTATAGCCTTAATGTTGGGTGGAACCTCCATATATTCACAAGAAGAACAACAAACGCCCATTCAAACGCCCATTCAAAAGCCCATTACAAACTTAACCATTACTCCAAATGACATTAGACTCGAAGTGGCCGAAAATGGTGGCTGGAACCTTTTTGTCCGAAAAAAAGCTGGTTTAGAATCAGTTTTGCTCACAGAAACAACAAAGGGTACAGATCCTCAAGCTACAAATTACACTTATAGAGCAAAAGAGTTTAATAACGTTAATGGAAATGAAATACGTCTTTTAGATGGCGAAATACTGGATTCAGATTATTCGCGCTATAGTCTTGTTGACTCTACCGCACAGCAAGATGCCATTTTTGGCGAAAGTTTTCTAATATTTATTCCAGAAGTATTACTTTATGGATATCCTTGGAGCAGAAACGGAGAAGTCACTGTAGGCATGGGAACCTTTGTTAATATTCGTGCCTTTGAAAAGCAGTATGCCGATTACACAGGCTCATTTGAAGATAACCCGTACATGTTTGATTTTTTCGCACCTCCAATAACTGAAGACACTCCAGAACAAATCCAAGAACAAATTGCCGAGAGTCCAACAGAAGAAGATAGTAAAGAAGCAGTAGTAGCAAAGCCAGTTTTAACAAATATATATAGTTCAAAAGCTGCAGAAGCCTTCGACAGTATTGCAACTGGTATGATGACCTACTCTAAAGGCCCCGAAAGTATTGTTGAAGATGTAATGAAATCCTTTGAAGATATTCCAAAAGATGAGCAAGCAGATGTTGTATTTGCAATAGATGCAACAGGAAGCATGTGGGATGATATTGAACGCCTAAAAAAAGAACTCGTTCCAGCACTTAGCGAAGAATTAAAGTCGAGGCACAACGTGCGCTTAGGCTTACTATTCTACCGCGACTTCACTGATAATTATAGGTTTCAAGGCCTACCGGTACAATTGAGCCCCTTTACTGAAAATGAAAATGAGTTTTTTTCAAAACTTAATAATATGAGTATCCGAGAAGGTTCTTTTTTAGGTGGAGATATACCTGAGGCGGTCTATGAAGCCTTGTATGCATCAATGCGTTATTATTCGTGGAATAAGGATGCGTACAAAAAAATAATTCTCATTGGAGATGCAGAACCCCATGAAAGCCCTCGCGGGATTTATGGGGTAAGCAAAGAAACGGTTGATAACATGTCAAAAATGTATGATATTACCATAGACGCAATTATTACGCCAAATAGATAAATTACTCTTCAGCGCTTGTTATTTTTTCTAAATCAATTTGAGCAAGCTTTTTATATGAAGGTGGTAAAAGCATGGCTAAACCTGGGTCTTCATAGTACGTAAGAATTCTTTCCAATGCAGGCTTTGCATCTGCAAAATTTCCTTCTTTTACATCTAAGTGCGCAAGTTCAAATTCTGCAACAACAAGTGACGAATGATTCATGCCAAATCGTGCAATCATAGTTTCAAAATAAAAGCGAGCCGCCCCTGGATTATTGTCATCAATTGCACTTTGCGCGAGCTGCAAAAGCTCTGGCTCAGTTACATCATACGAAATCTCAGTTGGCACCGTTTTGCATGACATAAATACAATTGTACATAAAAAGCAAACTACAAGAGTTTGCACATAGGTTGATTTTTTCATAATCTTACTGTATCATCTTTTAAAAGAGTATTCAAGAGGTCTCAATACTAGTATGGGCACTTCCGCTCGCTAAAGCTCGCGGTCGCGCTTTTCGGGATTCCGCCTTTCGGTTTTATTCCTTCGCCTGCAAGGCGCACACATAGGTGCTGCCTTACTAGCAGGCTTGGAACAGCTAGCGCTGTCCCTCCAATAGCTTCGCTTCTCCTTTGACAGTTAATTGGAGGGTGAAACGGAGTCGCTAGTGCAACTACAAAATAAAGAGGTACACAATGATAAGAGTTGGAATAATTGGTGCTACAGGGTATGTTGGAGCCGAGTTAGTTCGCTTACTTGCAAGACACCCAAATGTAAAAAAACTACTATTAAGCTCAGTAAGTTTTGAAGGGCAAAACATACAGGATGTATACCCTAACCTTTTCGGAATAATTGGTAAAAAAACAAATGGCATTCTTGTAAGTGCAGATGAAGTAATGAGCGGCTCAGACATCATTTTTACCGCTCTCCCACATGGAATCGCAGAAAGCTATGCCGTTCAAGCAAAAAATGCAGGAAAAAAACTCATTGACATGTCGGCAGATTTTCGCTTTGATGATGATGAGGAAACATTTAAAAAATGGTACAAAAATGATTGGAAGCACCCTGAAATTCATACCGAATCAGTCTATGGCATGAGCGAAATGAATAGAGAAAAAATAAAAAAGGCTAGCATAGTTGGAAACCCAGGCTGTTATGTTACTGCAACAACACTCGCCCTTCTTCCTGCAATAAAAAACAAAATGATTTCTCTTGATTTAATTGTAGCAGACTGTAAAAGCGGTACAACAGGTACTGGCCGAGAGCCAAGTAGTACAAATAATTTTTCAGAAAGTGGTGAGTCTTGTAGTGCCTACGGGATTGGTGCTCATCGTCATACCCCAGAAATAGAACGAAATTTAACTACGATATCTGGTAAAAAGGTAAACGTTGTGTTTACTCCACACCTTTTGCCAATGAGCCGAGGTATATTAGCCACCGTATATGCCCCTCTTTGTGATGATTTTATGGAGGGTAAAACTTTAGAAGACATTGAAAAAGAAGTACGAACTTTATATGAAAGCACATACAAAGACGAGCCCTTTGTAAGAGTCTTACCAAAAGGCATACTAGCTAAAACTAAAAATGTTCGTTTCACTAATATGTGTGATATGAGTGTGCACATTGTAAATAATGGGACCATGCTCCAAGTGGTGTCTGTATTGGACAATATGCTCAAAGGAGCGAGCGGACAAGCGGTACAATCCATGAATCTGATGTATGGCTTTGAAGAAACTGCTGGCTTAGATTTAATACCAGCAGCCTTCTAACCTAACATTATTAGTGCATTAAAATTATGCCTCGTTTTTTCCTTTTACAAAAAATCCTATGAGCATAATAATTGCAAATAATACGAGATAAACATAAACAGCCACACCGTGGCTAATAAATGCTGCATACATCATAAATAGAGAACCAATAATAGCAAGTATGGGCATTATTGTTCTAGAAAAAACTGATGCATCTCTAATATTTTTTATAACCCAAATAAAAATGGGTAGATATAAAGCGTACATTGTTACAATTGGTAGTTCCGATACATCTAGGAAAATTGGCCACCAACCTGCAAAGTTTCCGTACCATAAAAATATGTATGCTTCACAGAGAAGAAGACCTAGTATAGCAGAGTTTGTTGGCATATTTGTTGTAGAATCCACTCGTGAAAAAACCTCAGGTTTTGGCCCCAAATTTCTCACCGCCAAAGAGTAAAACCCTCGAGTACAACCAAGCATTAAGCCATTTGTTGTACCAAGGCATGATATAACAATAAATACTAAAAATAATGTTCCACCTAGCTTACCAAAGACATTTGTAAAAGCTAGTCTAACAGCGGTTTCTCCACCTTCCATAAGTTCTGATGTAGGCATTGTTCCAGCCAGTCCAATAAAATAGGCAATATAAATTACAACTATGATAATCGCTCCACCAACTAGGGCCTTTGGAAGGTTCTTTTTTGCATCCACTAGTTCTGCATTAATACTCGTTGCAATAATCCAGCCTTCATACGCAAAAGCTGTTGCAACAATACTTGTTAACAGCGGATTGCGAGTAGTTACCGTCACTATCTCTGCAGTGAAATTATCAATCATTTGCCCATTTAATAGCCCCGAAATAAAACCAACTATTGCAAGGGAAAATAGTGGAACAAGTTTTATAATAGTAGTTGAAACTTGAAATTTTCCAGCTAAGATAGGGGATAGTGCATTTAATGCATACATTGCAACTAAATAAAGCGCTGTTAACATAAAGGTTGTTGACCCAGTATTTACGTCAGCAAACCCAAATAGAACGGCAGTATACTTTGCAGATACCCAGGCTAAAATACCCGTTAGTGATGGATAATATATTGTTGACATAAACCATCCAACATAATACCCATAGGTTTTTCCTGCGGCAGCTTCTGCATAGTCAACAATGCCATTTACCTTTTCATATCTTGTAGCCAAAATTGAAAAGACATAAGCACACACGATCATAATTATGCCACCAACAATCCAAGCAAAAACACCAAGTGTAAGATTGCCATTTGTTGCAGTAAGAACCTTTTCCGCTTTAAAAAATACACCACTACCAATAACAATTCCAATAACCATTGCTATAGCAGTAATAAACCCAAATTTTTTTTGTAAATTATTTTGCATTACAACTCACCCTTATTTTAGATATGTGCGCTTTTCTAAAAATCACGCAAACATAGTATACCACAAAATTTAGAAATTACAAATAAAAAAAGACTGATTTTAAAAAATCAGTCTTTTTTGAAAAGAAATTATACGTATAAAACAGTACAACTACATTACAAGTTTCCCTACAGCAGTTAATCCATCGATTTTGCTTGCACCATGAGGAGCTTTTTTAATAGCTTCAGTAATATCTGTTCCTGCCATTTGTCCCATGTGTGAACCTGTTTTCCATTTTGGATGGTTTGTTACATCGTACACCATTCCATCATATGCAATATAACCAGGTCGACCATCTTTTCCATCATACTCTGCAAGTGATTCAAGTGTGAATTCTTGCATAGCTTCCATATCCATTACAGCCACTTCAGTAGCTTCGTCTGATGAGCCTGATGCAACAGCAAAAGATGTTACGCTTAACAACACAACCAACACGAGAAAAAATTTTTTCATTTTTTTGTCCTTTCGAGTATTCAATACTCTGATGTAAATTATAGGCACAAACAATGCCATAGGTATTACCTACTATAAGTGTACGGTGTATTTAAGTATTTGTCAAGGCAAAGTTTATTTTTCTTTATTACACGGTAATTTCTATCAAATTGCCTTCTGTGTCCCGTACACAGGATTCAAAGTATCCATCCCCTGTTGTTCGAGGCTCACTTGTAATTTCTAATCCTGCACTTCGAATTTTTTCAGTTAGTGCTATCACTTCTTCTTTGCTTCCTACACTAAATGCAAGGTGAACAAATCCGCACCGCTTACTGTTTTTTTGGCTAGCATCTAAATTTGGAATGTTCATTATTTCTAGCCTGCACCCTGTTTCAAAACTTAAAAAAACCGACTTAAAATCACTCTTAGTATTATGATACATATCATTGCTTTTTGCACCAAAATAGGTTTCATAAAAACTTCGCGTTTTTTCTAAGTCGCTAACATACATGGCAATGTGTTCAATTATCACTTTTTTCCACCACCAATATGAATATTAGGTAGCTTAAAGATGATTTCTTTTTTTGTTTTTCTTGCAGGTCGTTGCATCGGATTTTTTTGTGACACGCTCTTTTTAATTTTCATGCTACTTTTCTCCTTTTACTTTTTTTAACATTAATTCATACATAACTATCATCAGTATTAAGATTACACCTATAAAAATAGGATACATATTAAAGCTAATCGACCGGCCAATAATACCAAAAAGGGATGGCATAATAAGTGTTCCCGTATATGCCGACGCCATTTGCACACCCGTTATTGCTTGGGATTCTTTAGCGCCAAAGTTGTATGGTGTTGAATGAATAATGCATGGGAACACAGGGGCTGATCCGAGGCCAATAAGTGTTAAGCCAACAAATGCAAGCTTTTCACCACTTGGAATAAATAATACAAGCATTCCAAATGCCATCAAAGCTGCCCCTGCTCGAATCATTTGTTTATCGCTATATTTCATTGCTATAAAACCACAAATGCCTCGACCTATGGTAATTCCTAAATAGAAAAGGGCACCAAAACCTGCTGCTACTTCTGGTTCTACCCCCCTATTGTACACAAGGTAACTACTTGCCCAAAGACCTGTAGTGTGCTCAATAGCACAAAAGCAAAAGAACGCAACAGCAATTTCTGGGACCCCACGTATAGAAAAAATCTCTTTTATGCTTAGTATTCTTTTTTTCTCTGTGTTGGAATGATTTTCATGCGTTGAAAGCAGCTTAGTTTTCCAAACAGGGGCACTTATAAAAATAATTATTGAGATTACAATTTGGATGGAAAAAAGAATAATATATCCAATTCTAAAGCTATGCCCACCAGTTAAGGCTGTTCCCATAATATAAGGCCCTAAGGTTGCTCCTACGCCCCACATACAGTGAAGCCAGCTCATGTGTTTGCTTTCATAGTGCACTGCTACAAAATTATTTAATGCTGTATCAACACTCCCGGCACCCAACCCGTAAGAAATTGCCCATAAGCAAAGCACTAAGAATGAAGGGCTAAAAGAAAAACCAAAAAGTGAAATTGCAGTCACAAGCACACTCATTGCCGTAACTCGGTGAACACCTAAAAAATTGATAAGTCTATTGCTGTTAAGGCTTGAAATTACCGTGCCGGCAGATATAATTATCGTAACGATTCCCATATTTGAAATTGGAACAGCAAACTCTTCACTTATAAGAGGCCACGCAGAACCAAGAACGGCATCAGGAAGACCAAGACTAATAAAAGAAATATAAATAAGCGCCAATAGTAGGCTAACCATATTGCACCTCCAACGATTGTATGCTATAACTATATCGTACTAGATAAGTATTTTCTATGAAAATATCACTTAATACTATGATATTTTCGCCAAAAAGAGGATTTTATGGAAAAACTTGACTGCGATATAGTTTTAGATGAGCAAAAGCGCGAAACAAATCTAAAAGGTTCAAAGGATTTTCCAGTTGCAATTTACAATGATAATTTGACTCTTAGCGCTGTTCCCTATCATTGGCATGAAGAGTTAGAATTAATTGTTGTTGTTACCGGTGAGATGAGGCTCATAGTAGAATTACAAGAATTTATACTTGGCAAAGGAGAAGGGATATTTATAAATACAGGAAGACTACACTCCTGTGAAAGTACCGGATCAAACACGAGTATTATTAAGTCTTTTGTATTCCATTCAAGTTTTATATACGGAAACCAAGACAGTGTTCTTTACCAAAGCTATTTTCATAACCTATTGCAAGAAACAAGCCAAAACATACAAGTTATATCTCAAGATCATTGTAACGCAATTCTTCATGCATACGATTCTTTTTCAAGTAAGAGTTTTGCCTATGAGTTTGAAGTACGCGAAAAACTATCTACTGTGCTTCTTTCTGTTATACAATCTCTAGAAAAGGATGTTACAGCACCTGACGCAAAACAGATAAAGACACTAAGAAGATGTAAGGTAATGATGTCGTATGTTCATGACAACTACCAAAATGATATTACACTACAAGATATTGCTTCTAGCGCAAATGTAAGTGAAAGCGAGGCCTTGAGATGTTTTAAAATGGTATTAAACACATCCCCTATAAAATACTTAAAAAATTATAGAATTGAAAAAGCTGCAAGTGCATTGAAAACAACAGCACTACCTATTATTGATATTGGCTTTGACTGCGGTTTTTCTGAAATGAGTTATTTTTCTAAGAGTTTTAAGGAAGTGTACGGCGTAACACCATCCGAGTATAGAAAGGAATAGTAACTACCCACTCTAGTGACACAGACAATCTTTTCACACCTTTTAACCACACCCTTAATTAGTAATAGGATGACGAATTACTGTTTTTAGCTTGCTTTGTTCAACCTTTCTTGGATCACTCAAATATATTTCGTGGTGCATTCTAGAATCGCTTAAGTCTATTTTGTAACCTTGTTCTTTTGCAAACTCTGCCATTTTAGCGGTAGTTACTGGCTCATTATCAAATGGGCCCACGTGCATGGACTGCACACAAAGACCTTCGTTGTATGTAAAAAACTCTACTTTAGAATAATCTTGCTTTTTCTTTTTTGTTGCAGTTTCAATTGCCCAATCAA
>CAYJFX010000053.1:0-12771 GCA_964369735.1 uncultured Treponemataceae bacterium | reverse complement strand
AAGCCCTTAGCAGGAGCTGTTGCCGAAGCCTTTTTTCTATTTTTTGCATCTATTATTTTTTGAAAATCATTTTTGCATAGGCCTCTCATATCTAAATCTATAAAAGTACCAACAAGTGTTCGAACCATTTTCCACAAAAAAGCATTTGCACAAATTTCAAACACAAGGCCTTCCCCATCAAGAAAAAAGTGAGCCTTTTCAATTTGCCTGTTTGGAGAAACGCTCTTATCCCCCAATGCAGTAAATGAAGTACAATCAGTTTCACCAAGTAAGCACTCTGCCATAGCATTTAAATTTTCTATATTCGGCGTATAGCGCAGCCACCATACATAGGGCACCTTATGGGCAACGGGAGAGGTCGAGCTACAATGAAAAAAATATCGGTATGTACGATTAATTGCACTATACCTTGCGTGAAAGCTTTCATCTTTTTCCTCTGCTTTAATAATACGAATGTCATTCGGCAAAAAGCAGTTTATTGCATCAGCATAGTTTTCTATTGGAATTGAATCTATTGGAGATTTAAAATGAGCTACTTGGCCAACTGCGTGCACTCCTGAGTCAGTGCGCCCTGAGCCGATTACTTCAATATCTGTTTTATGCAAAAGAGAAAGAGCCCGTTCCAACTCACCTTGAATAGTCTTATCCTCTTTTTGACGCTGCCATCCTATGTACCGCGTTCCATCATATGATACAGTGAGTGAAATATTTCGCATTATTCGTCGTCATCATCATCAGTGAGCATATTTGCATCTTGAAGCTCTTTTGTCATTAAATCGTAAAGGGCCCTCGAGTGCTCAAGCAGTGGCCCAGGTTTATTCTTTGAAGACTTTCCAAGGCCAAACCCACGAGCAATAGCCCTCTTATATTCATCAATTCTCTTTAATCGCTCAGTCATGTTGGACCTTTGTCCATATTTATATTCAAGAAAGCCACAAAGGTAAATAACGCCATCGTAACCATAGTTTTTGTCAATATCAGGGCCAAAATGACCTATCGCTGTTATGTCCTCCACCCGTGCCTGTTCGAGCTCAAGGGACTGCTGATAGAAAAACATTGATTTAAGATAAAAACGTTGCTGTATATAATCAAATCCTCTATTTGGTACCAGTGTGTTTAAGTCTCCTGTTAGCCATGCTAAACGTAGTGTTATCAATGCTTTCTTGGTGCAAGGAGAGTAATTGTGCGGTAATTTTTCATAACATTGCAATGCTAAATAGTAGGCAGCCACCCCATCATAGAGCGTTCTTTGTCGCGTTAAATCGTAAAAGGGAACTATTTTTTCAACAACTTCTTTTCTTTCAGCCTCAGTATCAATAATCGTATTTATTAAATCTGGATCTTTAATATTTTCAAAGTCATTCCATAGAAGTGCAGCATGACAAACAGGGCATGCTGCTATTGAGTAAATCATGGGATAGATAGGCCCATACTTAATTGATGGTTCAAAAATACGCCGAAGCTCCTCTGTTAGATTTCCGGCTATCATACGCCCACCACCAGAAAGTATTTCTTCACGTGCAAATTCCTTTTTGCAGAATGGGCACGTAGTTTTCTTTTTAGAGTAAAATGAAATTGCTAAATTTTTAGGCTCTTCCTTTTTTTTGTACCTATTCATTGTATCCCCTTATTTTTCCAAAATTACCTGTGCTATAGCATAATCTTTCTCATGCGATAATGATAAATGTATGTAGTTTGCACCTGTAAGCTCAAGCTTTGCTTTAACTTCTGCAAAAACATTTAAAATTGGTCTTCCGTTCTTTTCTTTTTTTACGCATATATCGCGCAGAGTTAAGGTCCCTAGACCGGTTCCAAGTGCTTTTGCAAACGCTTCTTTTGCTGCAAAGCGAGCCGCAAGGCTCTCGGCAGATCTACTGGAGCTGCTTGCAATATACTCTACTTCAATTGGATGAAAAAACCTTTTTAAAAATCTATCATTTTTTACAAGTTTTGAAAAGCGCTCAACGCGAACAACATCTATTCCACACCCAATAATCATTCACCTTCCTCCGCATTTTCCTCGTTACTTTCCTGAAGTGCTGTAAAGAGGTCACTAACTAACGGCGCTGCACCACTCTCATTTGTAATATTTTCTGTTTCTGGTGGGGCTTCAATAATAGTAACGGTAACCTCGGTTAGGTTAATTGAATTAAGAGTGAAGGTCGCAGGAATATTTGTTATAACAGGTAATGTGTACTCTCCAACATCAGTAATTTGAGAAAAATCAATTTCAATAACATTCTCATCAGGAATATAGTTGCTTAATGGAATTTTTTCTCCAGATATTTCAAATGTCACAAGCGGTATCGGTTCAGAAGTTGCTAAAGTCTCTATTAGTGATTCTGCAAGTGGAGCAATATTTTCATACACCACTGTAACAATTTGTGGGATGATCTCAACAAAAATTGTCGTTGAATCTACATCTGCAATTTCTACCTTGTCACTAACCGTAATAAGATTTGCGTCCATACTAAATGAGTCTGTTCGCTCATTTAAGCTAATACCATCGGCATAAACTATTTTTGTAGAATCTACAATTGATTTTGCACCCATTATTTTTACATCAGATACAGAGCTTGTCCATGACAAGACTTCATAGCCATCTAAAGGCGCGCCAATAAAGCTAGGCTCTACAGTAGCCCATGCAAAAGAGTTCTCCTCAAAATCTAAAGAAACAGAATAAGGTGAAACAGACACCTCTAAATCACTCATTAAAATAAGGTTTTCAGCTAATTCTAAGCCGACATACATGCTTTCAGAGCCGCCTTGAGCTATATGGGATATATCTATAAATGCTGTAATATGCGCTTCTTGAATGGTTGCAATATCTTCAGGTTTACCTCTCAATTCAACTCTGACCACTTCAGGTGGTGTTTCTGTTAAAACAAAATTGCCACCAGAGCGCACCTCCAATGGCACAGTAAAAGCTTTTGTATCGAGTGATATTATTTGAAAAGCTGCATACAATAAAACGGCAAGGCCAAAAGACAAAAGCTTTGCCTGCCAGTTATTAAATATTTTTTCCAAAAACGTACTGAGGCTCATAGTGATACCTCCTTAGGTACGCCTGCGGATATTTCAAGCACTTTTTCTAGTGTTTTAATCAATTGGGTTTCTGTCAAGTCATAATAAAGATGTGACTCATATGCTAAACTTATTGCTCCTGTTTCCTCTGAAACTATAAGAACTACAGCATCAGTTTCTTCTGTCAAACCAATTGCGGCACGATGTCGAGTTCCAAATGACTTTTTTATGCCATATTGTTCGGTAAGGGGTAAAAAACAACCAGCAGCAACAACTCTCTCTGCTTGTATAATAACCGCTCCATCATGCAGTGGCGTGTCATGCCCGAAAATAGTCACTAAGAGATTTGATGATAAATCTGCATTTATGCGTGTTCCCGTATCTATTATTCCCGACAACGAGTTCTTCTTCGAAAAAACTGCTAACATTCCTCTTTTTTGACGAGCTAATGTTTCTGCAGCAATGAGAACAGAATCAATATAATTATGCTTAGCTCGATTTCCAAACTTAAACCAATCTGTTTGAAGTAATCGTAAAATAATTTTTCTAAGCTCAGGTTGAAACACAATGGCAAAACTTATGAGCAAGCCAGGGCCTAATAAATTTAGTAGTTGTAAAATAGTTGTTAGATTTAAGAAGAGTGAAATTGCATACACAGAAAAAATCATTACTAGGAATTTTATAATTTGTAAACCGTGTGTTTTTACTGCTATTCCGTATGCTTTATACAAAACAAAAGTGAGAATCCCAATATCGATTACTGGTTTTATAAAATTATAAATCTCAAGCATACTGTCAAATGCGCCCATTGTTCTCCTACATTTTAACCCATATCCCGAAGGACTTTTAACATATCTACTGTTTCTCCTACATCATGCACGCGCAATATGCGTGCCCCATTTTGAGAAGCAAGCATATTAGCTGCCAATGTACCCGCAAGCCTCTGTGCAACTGGCTTAGAAACCATATCCCCAATGCATGTTTTTCGGGATAAGCCTACTAATACACCAAATGGCTTTTGATTGCACAATGAACTAACCCGCTCTTCTATAAGAGAAGAAGAAGTTATCAAAACAGTATTTTCTTGCATCTCTTTTGCAAAGCCAATCCCTGCATCAAGTATAATCTTTGAAGGGATTACTCCGTGTGACACAGCAAACAACATCCTATCACTAAGATAGTGAGCAATATCATCTATAATATCATTATACACTGTATTTTGTTGCATTGTAAGGGGGGAACCGCGTTTATGCATCAAAATTACAGGAATTTTTTCTCTAGAAACTATGTGAACCATTTCACTATCATCTTCAAGAGCACTTACATCATTTAAAATATCCACACCCGCTCTTAATGCTTCTTTTAATACAGTCGTTTTTCGTGTATCTACAGATAGTGCACCGTTACTATATTTTCGAATTGATTCTATTAGTGGAATAATTCTCTCTATTTCTTCTTCGGCGCTCACATAGGTAGAACCTGGCCTTGTTGATTCACCACCTATATCAACTATATCAGCACCGCTTTCAAATTGTTGCAAAGCGTACTCAGTAGCTTTTTCGATATCATCCTTCAAAATTGAAGATCTGCTTTTCTCCCAAAATGAGTCTGGTGTACAGTTAACAATTGCCATCACAAAGGAGGGAAGATTAGTGTGTAAGGATCTATTTTTTAATTCGAGAGGAGGTAGAAAATGAGCCATTAATTACTCCCACATTCGTAGAGCCTTTTTTGCCAAAAGTTCGCCAGTAAGGCGTGCATCATGCAAAATCTCTTTTCGAGTTCCTTGTGGCAAAAATCTGTCTGGAAACCCACTTACCATGGTAATTTTTCCACTAAAGTTTCTATCTAACAATGATTCAAGATACGTTCCAATTCCACCAATTCGAATACCATCTTCAACAAAAAGAATCCTCTTATATGGTTTTGCAATGGATAAAAAATGAGCTTTATCAAGGGGCTTTAAAAACCTAAGATTATAAACATCTGACGTTTTACCACTTTTTTCGAGTCGTTCACAAGCATCGAGTACTTCGGGAATGATACCGCCAGTGCATACAAAAAGCATATCAGATATCTTTTTTGTGTTATCATTTTTGCGGAGTAGTACTCCTCTCCCCTCTTCTATTGGTACATTATAGGGTTCCATCTCAAGGGGACATACAGATTTGGGGTATCGAATAATTACTGGGGTTGTTTGTTTTACTGCCCAGTCAAGACATCGTTCGAGCTCTATTTCAGAGGCTGGTGCTAATAGTGAAACATTTGGAATTGGTCTCAAAAGGGTGATATCAAATACACCTTGATGTGTTTCCCCATCAGCAGGTACAGGACCTGATCTATCAAGCACAAAGACTGCAGGTATATTTTGTAGTGCAATGTCGTGGATTAGCTGATCAACACCGCGTTGTATAAAGGTTGAATATATAGCAACAATGGGCTTTAGCCCTGCTCGTGCCATGCCACCTGCAAAGGTAACGGCATGTTCTTCAGCTATTCCAACATCAAAAAAACGACTTGGATATTTTTTTGCAAATTCAGTTAGTCCCGTACCATCTGTCATAGCTGCAGTAATTGCAACAATTCTACTATCATTTGCTGCGAGCTCTAATATTTTTTTTCCAAAAACACCAGTAAAAGTCGGCCTATCATTTGAGGTATTCTTTTCCTCTCTTGGGCTCACACCATGATAAAATACCGGGTCTTTTTCAGCAGGTGCATATCCCTTCCCTTTTTTTGTAATCATGTGAATTACTACAGGTCTGTTCATTTTTTTTACTTTTTGAAAAACTGCAATCAGTTCTTTTATGTTGTGTCCATCTAGTGGTCCAACATATTCAAAGCCTAAATCTGAAAAAATATTATTTGTAAAAATGAGCCCTTTTACCGCTCTTTTCATTCTAAAAACAAATGTCGTAAACGGCTTTCCAATTATAGGAATACTCTCTACTATTCTATCAAAATGGTTACGAAATGATTGATACTCGACAGTTGTTGTTAAGCGACTAAGATAGCGTGAAATAGAACCTGTATTTCCATTTATTGACATTTGGTTATCATTGAGAACTACAATTAAATCATTAGCAATTTGCCCCGCATGAGACAAGGCTTCAAATGACATTCCACCAGTCAAAGCTCCATCGCCAAGTACGGCTACGACTTTTCCAGAATCACCAGAGAGCTTTCTACCTGCCAATAAACCGAGCGCAGAAGAAATAGCTGTAGATGCGTGTCCTGCATCAAACCAGTCATGCTCACTTTCGCAGAATTTTGTAAACCCAGAAAGACCGTCTTTTTGACGCAATGTTGAGAAAAGATTATTTCGTTCTGTGAGGATTTTGTGTGTATAAGCTTGATGACTTACATCCCAAACAAAGGCATCGCTTGGACTATTGAAAACATAATGTAATGCTAGTGTTGCATCCACTATTCCTAAATTACTTGAAAGATGACCGCCATTTACTTCAATAACTTCTATAATCCTTTTTCGGATATCATCAGCAAGAAAAGGTAGTTCTCTAACAGGAATTTTTTTTAAATCATCAAGACATTGTATTTGCTCTAACAGCGTAGAATGCTCCTAAAAAAAAGACCACTGCCTACATATTGTTAAGCAGCGACCCTTCTCGGTTCTTGTAGCTATGGGATCATACATAAAGAGAAAATATTCAATAAATCCCAATAACACAATTTAGTCAAAGAAAATCAGAATAGTACTAGATACTATTTATTCTTATGTCTGTTTTTTCTAAGCTTTTTTTTACGCTTGTGCGTAGCTATCTTTTTGCGCTTTCTTTTTTTACCACAGGGCACAATAATACTCCTATAAAACTCCGCTTTAACGGCGTGAATGGACTCGTTCTTCTCACTTGCTATACCCCGTAGGGCAGAAAGCATAGCGAGCTATGTCGCGGACGAGCAGTTTTGAAAGCAACGCTTTTGAAACTGCAAATGAAAAAATGACACAGAAGTTATTTTTTCATTCCTCCTACAAATTAAAACTGTAGTATATTATGACTTATTTTTGCAAATAGGTCAAGTACCCTCATTATTGTGAAGACAAAAATTGTGTATTTTTTTTTCAATTTCTAACAAATTTTCTGGATGAATAACTTCAGCTTCATCAAATGACTTAAAGAAAGTCTGCTGCCTTTTAACATATTCTTTTGTGCTCTTAATAATTTTTGCTTTTACTTCTTTTATGTCGTTACTCATAAAAAATTCTCGATATCCAATTCCTTGCATACCTGGACTATCCACCGTATACCCCAAATCTTTTAACATTTCAACTTCTCGCTCTAAGCCTGCGTCAAACATTTCATCAACTCTCTTTTCTACTCGCTCATATAGTTCTAGCCTTTGACGATATAGGCTAAAAATTAAAAAATTGCAATTCTTCGAGTGCTCTTTCGAGAGGCCAAAACTGCTGCGTGGAAGTCCAGTAGCATGATATACTTCGAGGGAACGCTTAATTCGATACTCATCATTTATATGTATTTTTTCAGCACTAATTGGATCAACTTTTTTTAGCTCATTCCATAGTTTTTCAGCCCCTTCATTACTCATACGGTTTTCAATTTCTAGCCTTACATCTTCGGTTACTGATGGAGTAGTTGGGAGTCCATGCACATAGTTTTTGATATAAAACGCAGTACCACCAATCATTACAGGGATTTTTCCTCGCGCGTTAATATCTTTAATTGCTTTTTCTGTTAAGCGCACAAAGTCACCAACCCCAAATTGTTTATCAGGTGTGCATACATCAATTAAGTGGTGTGGTAGTTTTTTTTGAAATTCTGTGTTGGGTTTTGCGGTTCCAATATCCATGTGTTTGTATACTTGCATGGAATCAGCGCTAATAATCTCTGCCCTCCCTGAAAAAAGAGAAGGTACAGAGGAGGAAAATAACTTGTATGCTAAATCAGTTTTTCCACACGCCGTAGGCGCACATATTACAATAACGGGAAGAAGGCCTCCCTCATTATTTTTTTTATTCACTGCTATTGAGAGAGGGATTATTGCTCTATTCTATATTCAACTTGCTTTGAAAAAAGCTGGCGTGCTGCAAGAGAAACAACTTTACCATTATTTTCCTCAATCAAGCTATCTTTTACCATTGAAAGCTGGTATACACGGCGACTCGCTGCGCACGTAATTTCATATACATTATCTCGAAACTCTACAAGTTCCATTAATGGAAAAACCATATTTCTCTCCTATGTCCTATTTTGAATAATAAAAAATGTTACAATCAGATTTCTTCAAAAGACTGCTAATTGTAACATTAATTCAAAAAAGTTTCAAGTATTCTATGCAACTCTATACATTATTGCTTTTCGACTCATCATCTTTTGATGCGTGCTCAAAAGTAAACTCATCGATTTGTGATGTAAGCTTTCTAATTTCAATTCTATTAGTATTTGATAAGTCTTTTGCAACATTTATTACTTTTCGGATAGAATCGGTATTTTTATCCATATCACTTACTGCAAGATTAATATTAGTTCTTTGCTCAGTCAATTCATCTATTTTTGCAACAATATTAGTGCTGTCCTCTAATATGCTTTCAGCTTCACTTTGAACACTATCCGTTACAGTTTTTATCTGATGAATAGCTTCAAGTATTTGGCTACTTCCAGCAGACTGTTCTTGCATTGCATTCATAATAAGAGTTTCTTGATTTTTTACTGAATCTGCTTGTTGGAATATTTCATCAAAGTGGGCTTCTACTTGTTGAATTTTTCCTGAAATATCCATAATAGATTGCTTTAGCTCTGTTAGTCGGCTATTGATACTTCGACCTTGCACATTAGAATCATCAGCAAGTTTTCTTATTTCATCTGCAACAACAGCAAAACCTTTTCCTGCTTCACCTGCATGAGCTGCCTCAATTGCAGCATTCATAGCGAGCAAGTTGGTTTGGTCTGCGATGCTCTGTATTACAGAACTCGCTTCGATTAAGCCTTCTGATTCACTAAGTATTTTTTCTGAAATACTTACTGTTTCTTGAACTTGTTCTAGCCCAACCTCTGAAGATACGGCAAGATTATTAACTGTTTCTGTATTGCGCTTAAGAGTCTCTGTTACTGAAGCAATATTTGCGAGCATTTCCTCAATAGCGGCAGATGACTCGGTAACACTACTTGATTGCGTTAAAATACTTTCATCAAGTTTTTGTAGGGCAGACTTAATGTTTCCCATTAATTCGGTAACAACTCCAAGTCGTTTTGCTTGGTCACCAGAAAGTTCAACTACTTTAAAAATACTTTCGGTTACCGAACTAGTACTATCCACAGCAGTAGCCATTTCTTCACTCATTTTATTTGTTGAGTCCTCTGTGGCACCAATGGTAGTATCTAGGCGAACTAAAAGGGCTCGAGTTTCTTCATAAAAAGTATTTAAGCTATTAGTTAAGAGCCCGAATTCATCGCGTGAATCTACAGGCAAGGTATCAATTGTATATTTTTTTTCTGCAAGAAGCTCTAATGAATCAGTAATCCTTCGCATTATTTGAGCATTACTACTCGCAAAAGTTGTCATCGTAAAAAGACTTACTATTACGCTAGCAATAGCAAGGGGTAAAACGAGCTGCATATAGATTGCCATAGTGAAATTCTCTTCTGTTATAATAAGAGGTACGGCAAAGCAAGTTAAAAACAGTCCTGCTAGAATAAAGAAAGATAATATCATTATACGAATATTTTGTGGAACCATTAAGTACTTTCGTTCTAAAGGTAGCCATACAAGCCACTTTTGATACAGTGTTAATGCTTGAACAGAAAAAAACGTTCCAAAGGTAAACATTAAGCCAAGGTTATTCAATATCATAGCTAAAGGATCGATATCAATTCCAATAACTTCATTTACTTTAACCATAATCAAGCCAGTAACAAAATTTAGTACAACAGGTAGTCCTAAAATTACCTGCATATAGACTACTGCAATCTTATTTAGTTTATGCTTTGATTCTTCGCTACCATCATACACTTTAAACTTATTTTTTACTAAGGTTAAAATGATTATAGGTAACATATAGACAGTTACCTGATATGGGAGTAATATGGGGGAAGTCATAATCTGACCTGCATGATCCCAAGTAAACACACCATAAAAAATTAATTGAAACAGTGAAAAAAATAAAGGAAATAAAATTGCTAAATAACAATAGATAATCAACCTTGCAGGTGGCTTTGAATATACATATTCGGTCATACACGTCCTCCATATTTTAAACAACCAATACTGCATAATGTTACAGTATGTATTGCAATTATCCTTTTTTAAGTATTCGGGCAACCCGGATTTGAACCGGGGACCCCAAGTCCCCCAGACTTGTACGCTAACCAACTGCGCTATTGCCCGTTATAACTATATAATACCAGATTTTAGCTAATCTGTCAATTAATGATATTTTTTGCAATTCTAAGGCATAGACTTGCTTTCAGCTATGTTATCGAGGAATTTTTCCATAATTATAAATGCTTGCGAAGTTAAGTTAGGAATACTATCATGTTCAGTATGCATCATTCTCCACGTCTTAGGAAGCTTTTCACTCATTAATAAAGCTTCTGCAGGATCAATATTCGCCTCCCTCAACAATGCAATTGAATTTACTGCAGAAGCTGAGTTTAAGCTTAAAAAGCCTGCCCCATGAGCAACAACCCCCTTTGACATAACAGATGTTGCAAGGTTTTTATCTTTTTGTAAATTTCGCATATATAGTGATGCTTCATCAGAAGGTAAAACAGTAAGGGCCACTGCAGGGATTCCATTAGCAATAAAACCAGCATTATCACTGTACGGAACAGGGATTGTTACCCATTTACCCTGAGATGCATCTCTAGCAAGAGTGCAGGTTTTTTCAAATAATGCATCAAACTTTTTTATAAAGGAATTCGACGCTTTTTCTGAACGGCCGGCATTTGAAACTGCAAGTACATCCCCTCTTCCACATCCATCTAACACAAAAACATCATCATTATCTAGGCGCATTCGTTTAAAAAGATTGGCAAGGGCAAAAGCTCCCTGTGATTGTGCGCTCCCAATTTCTTCTCCATCTGTTAAAATTATTCTAACATTGCTTGCATTAGCCCTGTGTATAGAAGACTTGAGTATACGTTTAGCCCAAAGCAGTACTTGAAATACTGCAGCAGAATTATCATTTGCTCCTGGAGAAATATATTCTCCATGCACACCAACCGCTCTATCGTAGTGTGCAATTACGGTCTTCATTTTAAACATAGGGTTATAGGTGCGTTCAGGAAACTGTATGTATATGTGATTACAATCGTCTAAAGATATTACCGAATAAGGGATATCATTTTTTGAAAGGTAGTTTTTTAAATATGTAAACCTATCACAGGAAGGGTCAATAAAGTCTTCAAACTCATTAGGTAAAAAGTGCATAATTATTTATCGGCACTATTGTCCGCATTATACACTGGAACAAAAGAAAAATTAAAAAAGCCATCGAACACGTCAATGGCTTCATGTATCAATTTTCTTAAAAATTAATATTCTCTGTCGCGATTAAACTCTCTGCGTGGAGGTCTCGGTCTATCTTCAGCGATATTAACCCGAATTTTTCTTCCGTCAAGTTCAGTTCCGTCGAGTGTTGTCATTGCAGCATCAGCGCATGACTGTTCTGCCATTTCAACAAATCCAAACCCTTTTGATCGTTGTGTTTCACGATCTCTAATTACGATAGATGATACTACCTCTCCATACTGAGAAAATGATTCTCTCAATGCTTCTTCACTCGTTCCGTATGACAAATTGCCAACATAAAGTTTTTGAGCCATCTCTTACTTACCTCTCCAATCTCATGTAACGCCGATAAAATAAGGCTTGCTTATTTTTTCTTAAGCTATTACAAAAATAGTTTTACGTTATTCTTAAGTTGAATGGAATCGGAACAGATAAATCGGAAGGAAGTTAAAACAATCAATGCACATGCGGTGTTGTAAGCTACAGCTCTTCAGACAAAACATTCAGACGACATTACATTTCAAGAAACGTGTCTACAATCAGTATGGGGGCAATCATAATATTTGTCAAGGCTTTTTTGCTATTTTAGTGTTTTTTTTGTAAATATATTACTAAAAAAGGGCATTATATCTTTATTTATGCTGCACACGGCTTATTTACATACAAAAAAGGTGAGAAACCTAAAGTGGCCCTCACCTATAATGATTCTTAATGATCTAGTCTTCAATTATCTTTGGAGTTAACCTAAAATCAATTTCGTAAGGGAAATCTAATTTTTGCTCAAAAGCTTGAATTAAGTCTTTAGTAAATGCAACGCCCTTTTCTTTTGACTCTTTAAGAGCCATATACTCATAATAGTGATCTGTTAGCCCAAGCTCACCCTCTCTCAAGATTGAAAACTCTTTCTTATAAATCTCATCCACAAAATCAAGCTTTTCAAGGTTAATTGCAGCTTTTAGCATTAAGAGTAGAATCCTGTCACCTGCTTGTATTTGAGAGTCCAACGAAGAATAAAAATCCCATGTTTTTTGATATTCTTGGGCCTTAGTAAGTGCTGCAATATATTCTTCTGCATACTCCCTGTTTACATCAGTTCCTAAAAGCGCAATTCCTTTGTGAAAATATTCAATTGCTTTTTTTTCATCTCGACCCTTTGTTACAATATATAAGTTTCGATACGCCAATGGATTTTCCTTTAACGATAAAGATTTCTTAAAACAATCTTCTGCCATTTCATCATGGCCATTTTCTACGTACATA
>CAYJFX010000052.1:0-13485 GCA_964369735.1 uncultured Treponemataceae bacterium | reverse complement strand
CCAATACCTTTGAGTTCAACTTTAGCCATGCCAAAGCCTCCTTAATTTATTTTATGTTATAATTCTACACCATAAATAAAAAGCTGTCAAATTTTTTTGACAGCTTTTTATAAAATAATCACCCTTAACATGTGATTGTCTACCAGTTTATAATGATAGACGATAAATTACATGTTTGCCATTTAATCCCTTAAAAGGTGTTTTATCTTTTTTAAGGTTAACATTATATTTTTCAAGAATTTCTTTATATCCTTCAAAATCAAGCACGTGTTCAGATACAACTACTTCTTGAGGGTTTGCAATACTTTGAATCCTCGCGGCAGTATTTACCGTGTTTCCAAAATAATCCATACGGTCATTCAAAGTTACAACAATCGTTGTTCCAGTGTGAACCCCCATTTTAACCTCAATTTTGTTATCTTTGTCTTTTTCTCCATAATACTCTTGTAGCCTCTTTTGTGCTTCAAGGGTACATTCTAGGGCAACTTTTCTCGAATAAAAAACGCCCATTACGGCATCCCCAATTGTTTTAACTGGAACACCGCCAAACTCTTCAATTACTGCGAATAGCAAAAGAAAATGTTCTCGCACTAATGCAAAAGCCCTTGCATCGCCCAAATCGCTATACATTTGCGTTGAGCCTTTTATGTCGGTAAACAAAATTGCAGAGTGCTCTATTTGCAAGCTTTGGTCTTCAAGAAGAACATCATCGCCCATTAATTCCCTGTAAGCTTTGTTCTGTAAAACCTCAACACCTCTTATAGTATAGTCATTTCTCCACAGGAAGAAGCCATCTGCAATTGTTTTCATCATTTCTGCATAGTAAGATTCATTATATGTTGAAGGAATCTCTCTCGCCTGAGGGTGCACATTGAAAAAAACCTCAACCGTATTATCAAGCACATTGGTAAAATCTACCTTGCATTTTGAACAGTAGTTTTCATGTGTTGCTTCGTGCACTTTTAATATTTCGCCAGAAACCCCACCACAATGAGGACAATGATATACCCAGGACAAAGAAAAAAGCCCTTCGCGAACTCCATGGATAAAGGCTTCTAGCATTACGGGTCTTTCAATGTTAGCTTTTTCTGCCAATTTATACACATTAATATGATAAAGAAGACTATCGGGAGCTTGTTTTACAAACTCTCTAAGTTGTTTTAAGATTTTTTCTTGCAGTACAATTTTAGTCCGTTCTGCTTGGGCTACATTCATTCTGTCCTCCTAATTGTAAAGAAACATTAATTTTTACATGCTTATCTTTAAATTGTAACACAGAATTTTTCAGTTGGCAAGCAAAAAGACTCCTCTATTTGACAGTTTTTTATATAGTGTATAAGTAATCTTTAGAAATGAGATAAATTTTCCCATTTTTCGGTCACTAACGCAATTTCTTGTTCTTTTTCTTCTATTGACTTTTGAACCTGTCGGCTTTTTTCCCCGTTCGAGTATACCTCAGGTTTTGAAAGCTCTTGTTCTAGTATTGCTTTTTCATCTTCAAGCCTTTCTAGCTGCTCCATTAGAAGGCGCTCTTCTTTTTCGCGCTTTCTTTTTTCAGATGCAAGTTTTTTTTGCTCGTCATATGATAATGAAGTCTTTTTTTCTATTTTTTCAATGGTTGCCCCATCACCCACTTTTTTTTCAGAGCTGGCGCTAGCATAGGCTCTTTCACTTTGAGTTTGTTCAATATAATAATCATAGTCCCCTGGAAACTGCCTATTTTTACCATCTCCAAGCTCCAAAACTCGTGTAGATACTGCAGACATAAACCCTCTATCGTGGGAAACAAAAATTACCGTTCCACCAAATTGTTTTAAAGCTTCAAGCAGTACGTCTTTTGAATGCAAATCTAAGTGGTTGGTAGGCTCGTCGAGTATAAGCACATTGACTGGGCGCAACAAAATTGAAAGGAGCGCTAAACGACTTTTTTCACCCCCTGAAAGAACATCAACACTTTTGTACACATCATCGCCCCGAAATAAAAAAGCACCAAGCATATCACGCAGCTTAGGGATAAGCTCTAAAGGGGCTTCTGCTTCAAGCATATCAAGCATAGACATACTCCCCTTCATAGTTTCAGCATTATCTTGACTAAAATAACCAATGCTTACTCCACTCCCTTCTTTTACCATCCCAGAAAAACTTGCATCAACTCCTGATAGTATTCTCAAAAGCGTTGACTTCCCTGCCCCATTTTTACCTACAACTAAAAGCCTATCTCCCTTTTCAATCGTTATATCTAGATTATCAAGCACTGTCTTTTTTCTTATTTCGTTTCCCTCGCCATCAAGTGTTGCATAAGCCTTTGTTATACCTTCTAGTGTCATTACAAGGCGTCCCGAATGTGGCGCAGGGGGAAAAGAAAAATGTATTTTTTTTAGAGATTCCGGTATTTCTATTCGCTCTATTTTTTCAAGCTGCTTTAAGCGCTCTTGGGCTTGCGCTGCTTTTGTAGCCTTATAGCGAAAACGGCGAACAAAGTCTTCGAGCTTATGTATTTCTTGCTGCTGAATTTCGTAGCGCGCAATGAGGCTCTCAAGTTCTGCTCGGCGTACATTTTCATACTTAGTATAGTTTCCCGTATATTTATGAAGCTCTCCACTGAAAAGCTCATACACTTCGTTTATGGTAACATCTAAAAAATAGCGATCATGGCTTACAATTAAAAACCCACCTTCAAATTTTAAGAGAAAATCCTCTAGCCATGTTCTTGCTTCAATGTCGAGATAGTTTGTAGGTTCGTCTAAAAGAAGAATGTCTGGCTTTTGCAAAAGAACCTTTGCAAGAGCGATACGCATTTGCCATCCGCCGGAAAACTCTTCTACATTACGCTCTAAGTCGGCTTTTAAAAACCCGAGGCCTGTAAGGATTTGCTCTGCAAGTACATCCCGTCTATACCACCCCGAAGATTCTAGGACTTCATGTATTTCATGATGACGCTCTAAAAGTTTTGTTTGTCGAGATGTATCAGTTGGGTTATCTCCCATTTTTGAAAGCTCTTCACCTACCCCTTCCATTTCTGAATGGAGTTCATATCCTCGAAAAAAAGCTGTATCAGTTTCATCTTTGAGTGTTTTTCCTGTGTGAACTATCCCCGATTGTGGAAGATATGAAACAACGCAGTCTTTTTGTATTGCCCTTTCTCCAGAGTCATATTCCATGAGCCCTGCCATCACTTTCATGAGTGTTGTTTTCCCAGAGCCATTCGCACCACTTAATGCTGCTCGAGTTCCAGCAGCAAGATTTATGGTAACATTTTTTAATATGTCTCTGTCTCCAAAGGCAAGGCTAAGGCGTGAAAATTGAACAAACGCCATGATTATTGAATGTTAAAGAACATAACTATTGGAGCTACACTTCTTTCTATTACAGTGCTCTCACCATCAATTGCGCTACTATCTACTGATTCAAAGCGTATTCCATTTGATTCAATTTTATACAGTAAATTTAACTCATCCTGGCTTGTGTTAAAGCGTAATGTTAACACACCATCAAAGTCACTTTTCAATGAGTCCGCTATAAAATAATTAATAGCTACACTTCCCCTTCCAAGAGAGCCGCCACTACTTGGTACGCCCTCAATATTTGAATCAGCAAGCCTATCATACCCTCGCCACGTGAAGGTATTTGAGTCATTTCGAGAAAAGGTAATTGTTCCATAGTTTGAGCTAAAGAAAGAGTCTGACAAATTGATAATTTCATTGTATTGGTTTGCCCGCCTCTCCGTTTCAGCGCTAATTATTTCTGTAATGTAATCGGTGGCACCATCTTCTACTTCTTCAAAGGCAATAAAGCCATATGCAAATCTACGCCCAATTTCATCAGTATACTCAACCGTAATATAATCTTCTGAGCGTATTATAATGCTTAAAGGTGTTTCATCATATGTGTAAGTATTGTGTGCCTTTCGCGTGATACCAACATATGGATAGGAATAATTAATGGCTTCATTTATTGCGCTTACAATTCCAGATGTTAACCCTGGATTAAAGCCATAATCATATCGTACTTTTTGGAGATTTATTTTATTTTCTGCAATCATTGTAGCATATGATTCTGGGTACCATGTTTTTTCTGCCATTTGAATTACGGCTGCATCATTTTCGCCACTTTCATCAACAACTTGTATTTGAAAGCCTTCACGTTCATCATATAAATCTAAGTTGTACGAAAAGCACCAGCCTTGTGTTCCATCTGAGGTTAGAACCCACATCCAATCGCCTTCAAGCGGTGTTGAGCCTCTCATTACAGGTTCCCCTTCACCTTTATACAAGATTTTTACAATCTCGCTTTCTCTCAGTCGATATATTTGGTCTGCTACATTTTGTGCTCCTTCGCGAATAGCAAGACCGTCAATTTTTACTGATGCGTATTGATACTTATATTCCTCAAATTGCTCCGCCCTCTCTGTCGCTTTTCTCTTTGATTCAGGTTCTGTAATTTGCCAAAGCGGAACTTCTATTTTTGTATCGGAGCCAGGCACACCTATAGCATATATTTTCCCAATATTTGAGCGCAGATAAACAGGAACAACATCACCATCTGAAAGTCCATGCTCTGGAACAGACCAAAGGAGTACTCCGTAGCCCTGAATTCCAGAGCAGCCTGAAAAGAAAATAAGTAAAAGTATTATACATGCACTAAGTGCAATTTTTTGGAATTGTGTCTTTTTCATGCATAAACCTTACCATAAAAAGGGAAAATCTTCAAGGGTGATCCCCTAAGCCTATGTATCAAGCACCTTTGAGTTTACATAGCTTTCTGAGTTCTCAATATCGTATCCTGTTTCTTTTGAAACAGAAACAGCTTTTTGGTATTCGGAAGGGCTCATTTGCACATATTTTCTAAATATTTTTGAAAATGAAGAACTGTCGTGAAAGCCGCATGCATGTGCAATTTCTGTAATACTGTTTTTTGAATATATGAGGAGATCTTTTGCATTTGCAATTCGCTTTTGAGTTAAAAACTCTTTTGGAGACATATTTGTATATTTTTTACATAGTTTATATAAGTGAGTCCGATCAATATTTAGCATATCACTAATTTCTTCAACATTAATATCTTCAGAAAAGTGTGCCGTCATATACTCAATGGCTGCTTGTACATGAGATTTGCTATCCTCTTGCTCTAAAGTTAAGCCTTCCAAACATGAAAAAAGAAGATAAAACCATCCTGCGAGTTCAGTATGAGTACTTTCTGTTTTCTTTAGACAAGCAAGAGATTGAGAAAGATATATAGCCATTTTGTCTTCATTTTGAGGTTTGCAAATACAGTTTTCTTTACTAAATCCATATTGTTTTATTAAGCGCTCTGCCTCTTCACCGTCAAAACCAAACCACACATATTCCCAAGGGTCTATAGCATCAGCTTCATAGTAGGTTAGATCTTTGGGACATATTAAAAATGCTTGGTTTTTTTCGAGATGATAAATATTTTTCCCTACACGAAAAATTCCTTTTCCAGATCGTACAAAATGCAAAATATAGTGAGAACGAATTGTGGGACCAAAAAAATGTCCAGGAGAACACTTTTGGTAACCACAATAGTAGAAATTTATAGGAAGAGTAGCCACATCATCTCCTTGGTTAGCACTGGTTTTTCATTCTACATTTTGCCATAAAAATAAAAAAAGTGCAACAAAATGCCAATTTAATGTCAACAAAAAAACTATCTTTCGCACTATTAACATAATAAAATGTGAAAAACTAAAAAAAGGATAGAGACAAGTGATAAAGATTACATTTATGGGAGCAGGGAGCACCATTTTTGCACGCAATGTACTAGGAGACTGTATGTGTACACCTGCACTTCAAGAAGCTGAGTTGGCATTATACGATATCGATCCGACACGCCTAAAAGAATCTGAGATTATTCTTTCGGCAATTAATAATAATGTGAACAATGGCAAGGCAAAAATTACTACCTTTTTGGGCATAGAAAACAGAAAGGCTTCATTAACGGGTGCGCATTTTGTAGTAAATGCGATTCAAGTGGGAGGATACAAACCTTGCTCTGTAACCGACTTTGAAATTCCAAAAAAATACGGGCTCAGGCAAACCATTGCAGACACACTCGGTATTGGTGGAATCATGAGGGCCCTTCGTACCATCCCTGTCATGGAAGACTTTGCCCATGACATGGAAGATGTTTGTCCTGATGCATGGCTTTTAAACTACACAAACCCTATGGCAATGCTCACAGGATATATTCAGCAGTATACAGGCATAAAAATGGTAGGGCTTTGCCATAGCGTTCAAGTCTGCTCTGAACATCTTTTAAAAGCTCTTGGCATGGAAGACAAGCTTGAAGGAAGGCGAGAGCTTATTGCTGGAATAAACCACATGGCATGGCTTTTAAATATCTATGATAAAGACGGGAACGACCTTTATCCCGAAATAAAAAAGCGCGCTTTAGCAAAGAACGACAAAGAAAAGCATGATGATATGGTACGCTATGAATATATAAAACACTTTGGGCACTATTGTACAGAGTCAAGTGAGCACAATGCTGAGTATAACAACTTTTTTATTAAATCAAAATACCCTGAGCTCATCGAAAAATTTAATATTCCTTTGGATGAGTACATCAGTCGCTGTATAAAACAAATTGATGGTTGGGAAAAAGAACGAGATGATATTCTTAAAGACGGAAAAATTACCCACGAAAGATCTCATGAGTATGCTTCTTATATAATGGAGGCTATGGTTACAAATAACCCATACAAAATTGGTGGAAATGTAATGAACACAGGCCTTATTACAAATCTTCCAAAAGAAGCATGTGTTGAAGTTCCTTGTTTAGTTGATGGTTGTGGAATTTCTCCATGTTTCATTGGAGACATACCCGTTCAATTAGCTACAATGAATATGACAAATATTAACCCTCAATTATTAACAATTGAAGCGGCGAGAACAAAAAAAAGAGAACACATTTATCATGCAGCTATGCTTGATCCTCACACATCCGCAGAATTAAGCATTGACGACATTCGCTCAATGTGTGATGAAATGATTGAAGCACACGGTGATTACATGAAAATGTATAGGTAAATTTTGAGCAATCCCTCAGTTTGGGGGCAAAAAAATAAAAGGCACTGAGTGCCATGGAGGAAATTATGAAAAAAATGCGAGAAGTTATTTTGTATTTTGTTGTTGTGTTGGTTCTGTTTACTTCCTGTGGAAAGAGCCAAGAGGCCGAAACAGGTCTTGTTGAGTTGAATTTTTGGGATTTGAGAACGGAAGAAACAAATGGTACTATGATCGATAGTATTATTGCCGCTTTTGAGGAAGCAAATCCAAATATATCTATAACACGGTCTGCCTTTAAAGTTGAAGACTTACGAAACACTATTAAGCCAGCAATCAATAGTGGAGAGGGCCCCGATATTTTTAGTTATGATTCAGGGGCTGGTTATTTAGGCGTACTTGCAAATTCTGAACTGGCATATGACATGACAGATTATGCAATTGAAAATGGCTGGTATGATCATTTTTATGACTGGGCACTAGCGAAATCAACATACAATGATAGGTTGTATGGCGTGACAAATGAGCTTGAATTGCTAGGAGTCTTTTACAATAAAGAAATCTTTTCTCAAGCTGGTGTTCAACCACCTGAAACATATCAAGAGTTTTTGGATGTGTGTGAAACTCTAAAATCCCACGACATTGTTCCTTTTATCGCAGAAGACAAAGATCAATGGCCAGGTTTTCATTATGAGTCGATATGGCTAAATAGCTTTGCTGGTGTTGATAAGGTAAAATCTGCTATAGCTGGAAAGCTTTCATGGGATAATCCAGATTTTGCACAAGGGTTAGATGAATTTGCTGAATTATATACAAAGGGGTATGCTTATCCAAATCCTTTGAGTATCTCTTACGATGACGGAAACAGAGCCTTTTATTCAGGTGAAGCTGCAATGCGCATCACTGGAACTTGGATGGTTGGTGAATATGTAGAAAAATTTGTCGACAAGGTTGGCTTCTTTTATCTTCCCCCTGCCAATTCTGATATCCCAGATTCTGCACCTGGAGGGCTTGGAGAAGCCGTTGTCATCAACAACAAATCAAATAATACTAAAGAAGCTTTGATGTTTGTAGATTTTATGTTCAATGCACAAAGCATTGAAAAATGGTATGAAGCAGGGTTTATTCCAAGTGTAAAAAATGTTGATTATTCTTCATTCGATTTAAATCCTCTTTTTATTGAAATCATTGACGAAATAAATTCTGCAGAAAACCTTGGAGAGAATATCGATCCTTTAATGTCTGGTGGTGTCAACAGTGCTACGCAAAATTACATGCAAGAAGTCATTGCTGGTAGGATTGACGGCGCAGAAGCTATGAGAAAAAAGCAAGAGGCTTTTGAAAAAGACATAGAAGACGGAAATTATGTCATAGAATAGGACGTTTTAATAATAGGGATTGTAATGAAATCAATTAGAATCCCTATTATTTCTCATTTGTTTGATTAAGAGGTAAAGTTCGGTTATGTTAAAAAAAATAAATAAAAATGCATTAGATTGGGGAACTTCTTTTGCCTTTGTAGTCCCCGCACTTCTTTGTTACATTGTGTTTGTTACATGGCCTATCATAGAGACTTTTTGGATAAGCTTTCATCAATGGAACGGAGCATCTAAGGATATGAAATGGGTAGGCCTTAAGAACTATATAGAAATATTTCAGGATCCTATTTTTTACAAAGCGATAACAAATAATATTATATGGATAGTTTTTACTATTTGTGTACCTGTTTTACTTGGCTTGATTTTTTCAGTAATGCTAATGAGCAAGAAGGTATACTTTAAGTTTTTATATAAATTAACATACTTTATGCCAAATATTGTTTCTTTGGTTGCAGTAGGTGTTATTTGGACTTGGATATATAATCCAAGTTTTGGCATTGTTGGATCTTTTTTTAGTTGGGCCAATGGAGGTGCAGGATTAGACTTTCTCGGAGATGAAAACCTTGTAATTTGGTCATTGGTAATAGCTGGAAGTTGGACCTGTTATGGGTTTAATATGGTAGTATTTTTAGCAGCACTACAAAACATTGATCAAAGTTATTTAGAAGTTGCAGAAATAGAAGGAGCAAATCCATTTCAAAAATTTTTTTTGGTAATAATTCCGTTAATAAAAGGGACAATTACGCTTCTAGTTGTAAACTCCCTTATTGGTTCATTTAAGGTTTTTGATCTTATTTACATTATGACTAAGGGTGGACCATATCATTCTTCTGAAGTTGTTTCAACATACATGTATAATAGTGCTTTTAGAATGAATGACTATGGATATGGAGCTGCATTAGCAATAGTTTTGGCAATAATTATTGCTGCTTGTGCAAGGTTGTTCTTGAATCGTGCAGAAAAAGGAGAATAAGGTGCTAAAACGATTACATTTAGGTTCTTTAATTATGAACGTAGTTTTAATTATGTTTTTTTTCATTTCAATTTTACCAATTTATTGGATGTGGCAAGCGGCTATTCAACCTTTTACCATGAACTTTTCGAGCCCCTTTAAGTTTCCTACTGGCTTCACACTTGAATACTTACGAGATGCTTGGTTTGATGGTAAGATGGGATTGTATATGAGAAACAGTGTTTTTGTAGCAATTCCGCGTGTTGCCGTTGTTTTAACTTTTGCCTCTCTAGCTGGTTATGCACTTGGAAAGCTCCATTGGAAAGGAAGAGAGTTAGTTTTTAATTTTATATTAATTGGAATGATGATACCAATTAATGCTATGTTGATTCCTATCTATTACTCTATACAGCAGGTGGGTTTAATTGATTCTCTATGGGCAATGGTGTTACCATATTTTGGGCTTTCAATGCCATTCAGTTGCTTTTTACTAAGAGCGTTTTACAAAGAATTGCCAATGGAAATAGTTGAATCAGCTAAAATTGATGGTGCAAATAAAATTAAAACATGGGCCCACATAATGCTCCCCCTCACAAAACCTGCATTGATGTCACTATTAATCTTTGAGTTTATGTGGTCGTGGAATGATTATTTGATCCCAATGCTCACTGTATACAGTGATAAATTTAGAACTCTGCCTATAGGTTTAATGTATTTTCAAGGAGAATACACAATGAATACATCATTGGTAGCTGCAGGTGTTACAATATGCACGCTGCCCATTATTCTTTTGTATTGTATTTTTCAAAGATCATTTGTTAGTGGTATAACGGCTGGGGCTGTAAAGGGTTAAGCCTCTTTAATGATACTTAACAAAAAAATATTTTAAGGAGAAAAAATGTTACGGATTGGTTTTTTAGGCATGGGCTTAATGGGTAAACGCCATGCTGAAAATATACTAAAAATAGAAGGCTTAAGGATAGTGAGCTTTTGCTCTTCTCCTCGAGAAGAAGCTTTTGCATTTAACGAGGCCCATGCATTAAATGCAGCTATTTTTGATGATGGATTTGAAATGATTCAAAAGGTAGAAATGGATGTTTTGTATATTTGCTTACCTCCATTTGCACATACCGGGCAATTTGAGGCTGCGGTAAAAAAAGGGATACACGTGTTTATTGAAAAGCCTATTGCACAAAATATAGATAGAGCCACATTGATGCACAACGCCGTTCAAGAAAATAATGTATTAACACAAGTAGGTTATCATATGAGGTACGGTGGAGCCGTAAAAAAACTTAAAAATTTAATTGACACTGGAGTTGCAGGCTCCCCTCTTTTGTTTACAGGGCATTATGAGTGTAACAGTCTTCACACACCTTGGTGGAAAGATGTAACTAAAAGTGGTGGGCAAGTTTTTGAGCAAGTAATACATTTGTATGATTTAGCATTGTATTTTATGGGACCTGCAGCTAAAGTAAGTGGCTATTTAGCAAATCTAAATCATAAGGATGTAGACGGGTATACCGTTGAAGATACAAGTATCTCTAATATTGTTTTTTCCAATGGCACGCTCGGATGTATTACAGGTTCAAACTGTGCAGTTAAAAATGAATGGAATGCAAATTTTAGGATTGTCTGTCAAAACATGGTTGTTGATTTTGAAGATTATAATAATGCAGAATTCATTTATACTGATGGAGAAAAAAAACGAGTTGAAAAATATGCCTGTAATGATGATGTCATGTTAGAAGAAGACAAATGTTTTATTTCTTCAGTGCAAAACAGAGAAAAACCATCTTGTACGCTTGAAGATGGGTACAATAGTTTGTTACTAGTGGATACAGTTGTAAAATCTTCTGAAAAGAATGGTTGTGCTATAATGCTTACGGAGAAAAAAAATGTTTAGAGAAATTGTTTCAATCGAGCCTTGTAAGGCAGAAATCAGAAATTGTGATGACAGAGTTTGTAATGATAATGAAGTAGAAGTGTCTGTACAGCATGCTGCTGCAAAACATGGGACAGAATTTGCAATGTTTACAGGGAAGAATCCTTTTGCAGAAAACATTTTTGATGAAACGTTAAACATGTTTTTAAAAAAAGAATGTAGTGAAAGCGAATCACACTTTATGGAACCTGGCAACATGTGGGTTGGAGTAATTACAAAAATAGGTAATGCTGTAAAAAACTATAAAGTTGGTGACCGTGTTGCTGGTTATGGTGGATTTAAAACAAAACAGGTGGTTGCAGAAGATTCTTTGCTAAAAATGAATGAAAGGATGACATGGCAAGAAGCAATGTGTTATGACCCGATGCATTTTGCATTAGGGGGAATTCGTGATGCAAAAATTAAGATGGGAGATAGCGTTGTAATTTTTGGGTTAGGTGCCATTGGGTTGATATGTGCCCAATTAGCAAAATTGTCAGGTGCAAGCTGCGTAATCGTTTGTGACCCAATTGAAAGTCGTCGAAAAATTGCAATAGAATATGGAGCAGATTACGATTTTGATCCATCAAATTGTGATGTAGGACTTGAAATACGTAAGATTACAGAAAATAGAGGAGCTGATGTAGTCATCGAAACGAGCGGCAATTATCACGCTTTGCAACAGTCAATTAGATCTGCAGGGTATATCGCAAATATAGCCGTTGTAGGTTGGTACAAAGAATGTAACGGTGGATTAAATTTTGGAATGGAAGCACATTTTAACCAACCTAATATATTTTTTTCCAGGGCATGTAGTGAGCCAAATAGATTGCACCCAAGATGGAGTTTTGAACGCTTACAACAGACATGTTGGGATATGCTTTCAAGTGGCAAAATACAATGTGAGAAAATCATTTATCCCGTTGTTTCATTTGATAGTGCAGCACAAGTTTACATGGATATAGAGAAAAACGCAGCTTTAGGAATAAAATTAGGAATAGATTATAGCTTATAAGGGAAAGCTAACATAGAAAAAGGAAATGTATATGAAAAAAATATATTTTTCAGTAGTAGGTGCGGGTTGGCGAACGAAAATTTTCTTTCGCCTGGCAAAAGAGCTTCCAGATTTGTTTTCAATAACTGGTGTTGTTGTGCGAAACCCAGAAACTGCAAAAAAAATAAAAGAAAAGTGGGGATTTAAAGTTGTCGAAGACATAGTTGGCCTAGAAGATGCTGGTGAGTTCACAATTTTAAGTTTGCCACAAGACGTTTTACCTGAATATATTAAGATCTTTAACGAAAGAGAGCTGTTTATTTTAAGTGAAACTTTTGAAATGTCGAACACTGCTGTATTAAATGATTTTTACCAATCAATAAAAAATCCAAAATTAGTACAAATAGCAGAACAGTACGCATTTCAACCAGCCCATGCGGCACGGTTAAAACTTATAGAACAGGGAGAGCTCGGTGGAATTACGCAAGCTATTGTTTCTTCAGGACATGGGTATCATGGGATGAGTCTTGTTCGTAAATATTTGAATAAAACATTTGAAAATTGCAAGATAAAAGGAAAACTTTTTAGTGACAGAGTTGTACGAGGACCAGGGCGCAATGGCTATCCTCCTAGGGAAGAAATCATCAATGAAGAGCAACACTTTGCTACATTAGACTATGGTGAAAGTATTGCATTTTATTATTTTTCTTTTGAACAATATTTTTCAAGAATCAGACAAGCGAATACATTGATTAGAGGAACTCATGGGGAAATAAGTAATTACAATGTGAGAACTTTACTAAATCATAATACACCAATTGAATATTGTATGATTCGGGAAGTATCGGGAATAAATGAAACACCTAATGAAATAGGTCTTATTGGAATCACTGCAGCTAAAGAGTGGTGCTATAAAAGCAAATATCCTCTAGTTAGTTTAAGTGATGACGAGATTGCTGTTGCCACAGTCATAGAAAAAATGGCGGTGTATGTGCGAGGTGGAAAACCTGTATATACCTTAGAAGAAGGATTGCAAGATCAATATCTGTCGCTAATGATAAAGGAATCATTTAAAATCCAAGGAGAAATTCAAACAGAGTATCAAAGTTTTGCAAAACATTAATTTTTTCCTAGATTATCGCAGGTATTTCAACCTCTGGTGGTAAGCTGTAAGATTTACACTAAGCAACTAAAAAAAGTAAACTTTTCCG
>CAYJFX010000051.1:0-13524 GCA_964369735.1 uncultured Treponemataceae bacterium | reverse complement strand
CCGTTGTGTAATTTTCATTTGCTTCATACCATGCAAATACAACCTCCTCCCATGAGGCAAAAGAGCGCAAATAGGAAGACGTGCTTATTTTAACGGCTTCTTCTACAGCTCTATAATTTCCGTATTGCGACCGTGCAATATCTTCAATTATTTGTTCCCCGCCATGCAAATAAAGCCAGTACATAAAAAGAGAAGCCGTAGAGTAATTTGATAAAACATCTTCTCCACTATTTGGCCAATAATAAAAATTATTACCATTTGTTATGTACTCGTGTGAATAGCCATTATACACATTCAAACGGTTTGCCGACATTGCTTTAGCATAAATAATCTCGGTAGACTCAGACAATGCTTCATTTAACCATAAATCACTTTGTTTTCTTGTTGAAAAAGTAATGCTTGTGTTTATTAAATGCTGAAACTCGTGAATAAGGGTTGTAAAAATATTATACATATTGTCAGACACATTACTTTCAACATAGAGAATTTCTGCATCATTACCTTCTCCAGGATAGAATTTTTCATACAAATCAATTTGGCTAAAATAACCTGCAACATAAGAATCAGAAGAGTTTACGTTCATATTATATAGCAATAGAATTACTTTATTGTTATTATCTACGTCGGTATGTGAACCATATATATCAATGAGCTTTGCATACGTATTGTCAAAGTTACTTACTAAATAATCTATATCAATAGTGGCACTAGGTATTGTATATACAGCAAGATACTCTGATACCCTCGATAGATTCGCTGTCACATTTATTGAACTGGGTTTACCAATACTAGAAAATTGCAGTGCCTTAAAAGTTCTCTCTCTAACATGAGTTGTCAATGTTATTAATATAGTGTTGCTACTAGCATCATATACTACAGTAAAATCATAATATGCACTATCTGTTTCATAATCTAATGCAGAATCAAGGGCTTTTCGTAAGCCATGAAAATCTTCACTTGAAATTTCTTGTACCCCGCCTTGAATTCCAAAACTACCCTCACCTTCTTGTATAAAGGAATTTTTGCCAAATGTTGCATTCAATTCTTTCAGTATTAAGTCTTTTTGCCCATTCCAAAAAGAATCCCAGTCAAAATCAGTTTGAGTGGATAATAATTCATCATTGTGGTCAATAAAAACAATACTTTCAACGTTATATACAAGTGGGATTTCTGGTTGTGTTAACGGAGACGGAGAGTCAAAATCAATTTGCATAAAGGGGATACTACATGCAGAAAAGAGGAATAGGCAAAAAGCAATAAACAAAAACTTTTTCATAGTGGCGCACCTCGCTTTACCATATAACTATGCGGCCTGATATATGTGATATTATAACTCTTTTTACTGTGAATGTCCACGCTTTACAAAGAAAACTACAAAATTGGTGAAAATAATCGACAAAAGCTCCACCAAGCTCTTTGAAAAATTGGCCTCGTTTCAAACCAAGAAAGATCATGTAGTTCACACACACTTTGATCATCTAAAAATATTTGTTCATACTTTTGTGAAAAGGTTTTATCATAAAAAAAGATATTAGTTTCAAAGTGTAAATCAAAGCTTCTTGAGTCAATATTGCATGAACCTATGGTAAGCACTTTGCCATCAATAATGATTACCTTCGAGTGAATAAATCCTGGATACTTATAAAACCGTATACCCAAAGGAATCAAGTCTTTCATAAAATTAAATGCAGCCGCCCGAACATAAAACTTGTCCCACCTTCCTGGTACCATTATTCTAACGTCGATACCTGATAATGTAGCAATTTTGAGTGCTGAATAAAATGAATCATCTGGTGTAAAATAAGGTGTTTGAATATACACTTTTTCTTTTGCATTCATAATCATGCGGATCATAGCATCTCTAATTTCAGTTCTTTGACGATTATCTGGTCCAGAGGAGATAACCTGTAGCGGTATGTGAGCGTCTCCAGGTATATCATTTTTTAAAGCATTGAGTATTCGCCTATTCATTGCTGTTATGTCTGGAAAAGGAAGCTTCTTTGCCCTAAGAAGGCGTAGCTGCGTTCTCTTTCCTGATGAGACAGCATACCAATCTACTAAAAATAAACTTAAAAACTCATATACGCAGGAGCCAGTTAATCTAACATGAGTATCACGCCACAAATAACCCTTTTTACCTTCGTATTCATCTCCAACATTAAAGCCACCGGTATATGCAATTTTATTGTCTATTACTACTAGTTTTCGGTGGTTTCTAAAATTAATAGAAAAAAGATTTCCCCTTCGAATGGGAAAAAAAGGCAAGCTTACGCCTCCTGCAGCATCCAACCTTCTAAAAAATCTTCTTGAAGCCCTAATGCAACCTAAGTCGTCATACAGTAGCTTTACCTCTACACCTTCTTGCGCCTTTTTACAAAGTATGTCCATAAAATCGTTTCCAATTTTATCATTTCGAATAATAAAATACTGCACAAAAATATGGTGCTGTGCTTTTTTTATATCTTCAAAAAGCGACTTAAATTTATCCTTACCCCATAAAAAAAAGTGTTCAGAAGTTGCAAATGTGATTGGAGAGCGAGCATATCGAAGATTCATATCGATAAGCGAGGAAAATTCATTTACAACTGGGTTTGGAAGTGTGCCTGCTTTGTCTTCAAAAAAATCGTGTTGCTTTTTTATAACATCCGCAATTTGGTTTACTGTAAAATTTTTTGCCTCTTCCATTTTTCTTGTTTTAGTAAAAAAATGGCCACTAAAAATTATATATAATACTGAGCCTAGAATAGGCAAAAGAATGAGTGTTAAAATCCACGCAAACCGGCTGGCAGATCCCTTACGCTCAAAAAATAATATAAATAGAGCAAAAAGATAATTTAATAATGATAGCCATTGAATAATATCAGATTGAAGTATTTCTTGCATTTATGTCTCCCTCAATACAAAGTAACATCTTCAACCGTATGATTTTTACACATTACGGTAACAGCACGTTTAACCCAAATCGAAGCATAATGTTATGCCCATTGTCTTTCGAATATACATACGAACACCCAATATTTGGCGCAACAGTTGTATTTGGAATAAGAACAGAGCCCTCTAACCCGCTTTCAACCACACCTATCAGCTCCATTCCAGAAAAGGTGAACGGTGAATATACAGAAGCCCATGCGCTTGATGAAAAAATGCCTTTTTGAAACTGTGCACTTACACCTGTTTTTAAGTGTCCGTCAAATTCATTCACACGCCCCGTATCACTTCCAAACACAACTTCTTCAGAAAATGAAAATAATAAGAGGCCACTTTCTATTGCTCCAATTATACCAAAACCTAAACCACTTTCCGAGTACGTTTTTGTGTATGTTGGCTCTGTTGTATAGGTATAGCGCAGTATACCCCCGATATACCCATTGTTTATTTTAGCTGATACTTTTGCACCTCCCCCAATAATTACGGGCATTTCAAGACCTAGCTGAGATTCTGCTTCTGCTCCCACTCGTATTGAAAATTCCGTAAATGGAAAAGGAGTAAAGGCGGCGCTAGCAGAAAAAGGAACAGCACTTAAGCCTGAGTTTAGTGAAAAATCGGTAGCCCCATTAAAGGATAACACCGTTGTACCAACAGGCATAAGTCTTGCATTAGCTACACCCACAGATGTTCCACTTGCATGAATGCTCACAATTGGATAAAAAATTGAATTGTCAATCACTACCGATGCTAACGATACTGCAGAATTAGTATCAGTCACATTATTATAGGTTTGTGCAACCTGCCACCCATCACTCGGAATTGCTTCAAGCCGACTGCTATAAACACCTTCAGGCAATGCAATTCCCAAAGAATTTCTTCCATCCCACGTGGCATTGTGATAAGCACTTTCTAAGTTATAAAAGTATTCTGTAATAACCGCCACACCATTTTTATCAAATACTTCAAAGACAGCACTGCCTGGGGCAGTCACAGAAAAATTAAACTTTACTTGCCCTAGCTTACCTGGCGCATTTGGATTAAACTGCATTTGGTTAGGTGAAAATAATTGTATTTCAAATGGCGCTTTTTTTACGTCAAAACTAACCTCTGAGAAAAACCGATCAAAAATGGCAACCGACTTGCTTTCCGTAATATAGCCAAACTTTTTAATCTCAATTGTATGCAAGCCCTCCTGCAACTCAATTAAGCCACTGTCAGATGAACTCCCAGTTTCAACTAGCACACCATCAATAAACACTTGTGCATCTGAAACATTTGAATACACTCGCAAAAATCCAGTAATTGGAGTAAGTTCAAAGTAAAGATTTGTTTCTGTTTGGGCATCTAATTGCACAAATACGGATTTTTTTTCCCATCCATCTTTTCTAAGCTGAAGAGCATACATGCCAGGAGTCATGTTTGCTAGCGAAAGAGGAGAAACTCCTTCATACAGACCATTAATATATACTTCAACACTATTTACATTTGTACGTATATTCAAAGAAGCGGTTTCTGTGTTAACACTATTTTCTCTCACAATAGTTTCAACGGTGTCTTGCCCAGTGAGTGCAGGCACTAAAAATAAAAGGAATATACAAATAAAACAAGGAGCTAATCTAATCTTTTTCATACAAAAAATTATACCACAAGGTTTATAAAAAAACTAGCGAATTTTCAGCAAAACTAAAGTAATCATTCGTACAAAGTATTATATGATCTAATAGATGTATCCCGATAATTTTAGAAACATCAAATAGTTGCTGCGTAATTTCTATATCATTTTCTGATGGGTTTGTATTTCCAGAAGGGTGATTGTGTGCAAGAATTATTGCAGCAGAACGCTCTTTTAAAGCTTCTGCATATACTTCTCTCGGATGAATTATGCAACGGTTAAGAGTCCCAACAGATATTGTTCTAACACTGAGAATTTCATGGGCTCCATTTAGCGATATACATAAAAAATGTTCTTGTTTTTCAAGTGTAACATGTTTGATAAATGGAACAACATCTAAGGGACTATATATTTTTGAGCCAGGCCCTGAGTTAAGCCGTCTTCCCAACTCTAGCGAAGCACTAATGAGACATGCTTTTCCAGGCCCTATGCCATCGAGTGCTAGGAGGCTATTTAAAATATTTTCTGGAGTGCAAATTTTTAAAACTTCTAATACCTTCCCAGATAACTTTCTTATAGGATTCTTTTCGGTTCCACAACCAAGGAGGACCATCATTAGTTCTTGGTTGCTTAAAGAGGCAACGCCCATTTTTAATAGCCTCTCCCTCGAATCTGGCTTATCATTTTTTTCATGTGTAAAACTTGATAGGGAATAATCCGTTTCGAGAAAGTGATTATTTACTGTTTCCATAAAAACCTCTACAATAGTTTTAGTACTTTTTGATAAATTTTCTTGCGTTTTTTGCTACAATCTTGCTTTTTTCTTTAAAAAAAAGTACTCTATAAATATGAATAATAAAAGCTACCAATCACTTGTAAAGTTGCAACACTCTTTTCATCCTTTAGCACTTGTTTGTACTATCATGTGCTTTTTCACCTTTACTTCGTGCATAACAGGCTCTCACACGAGGGAGGCCTCAGATATTACATATGCACTCCCATCAATGTTCATCATGGGTGATGGAGTTAAAACACACCAATCACTGATTACTTTTTTTATGCAAGAAAACCCAAATGGAAATTCTTCAAAGGTTGAAAGGCTTGCAAAGCTTTACATAGAAGAGGCTCGTCTTGAAGGAGTGAATGCTGATGTAGCGTTTGCACAAATGTGTTTAGAAACAGGATTTTTACGATTTGGTGGATTGGTAACAGAAGACATGAACAATTTTTGCGGCCTTGGCGCAATAGATGAAACTCAAAGAGGAAATGTGTTCGAAACAGAACAAGAAGGGGTAAGAGCTCATATTCAACATTTAAAGGCATATGGTAGCACGGAAGCTCTTAACATGCCTCTTGTTGACCCGAGATATAAGTGGGTAAACCCAAAAGGAAAAGCCCCCACTGTACACGGACTCGCAGGGACTTGGGCAAGCGACACTCAGTACGGAATAAAGCTTGAAGGCTTACTGTCCCGTATGGCTTGGTATTGAACTAGCCTATTGTTGTGCCAACAAAATCTTTTTCCTGTAGTATTGCTTGAATATTGTTAATATCGCGCCCACCTGCGCAAATAACCTTTAACCCAAGACTTTCTGCTTTTTTACTTGCTATAGGATCAAATGGAGTGTTTTTCCCTGGAGTCCACTCATCTCCAACCATTTTTCTAAAATCTTTCCATGATATTTCATCGATTGGTTTTGCATCTGGATTTTTTTTAGGATCATCAGTATACACTTTTTCAATGTTTGATAAATTGACAATCGTTTTTGCATCAAATCGTTCAGCTAAATATACAGCATCTGTATCAGTAGAAAAGCCTGGTTTCCAACCAGCGGCAACTAAGATGTTACCTTTAAAATCAAAGGGAGCTGTGGGGTCATACACCACATCATTAGGACAAATATCAGAAAAAATAGCGCGTAATAGCTGCGCATTTAACCTTGTTGCGGTAATACCAATCCAATCTGCTTCATTTGGAGAAAAATCTTTCTCCCCTGCAGTAGAAAGTCTTGCACACTCACTATAAACCTTTTGGTATATTCTTGCTGGCGCACCACCACCAACAACTAAAATAAGTCTTCTATCTTTATTTTCAGCTATCCATGTTCTGGCCATTGCAGAGAACGCTACTAAAAATGCTGTATCGGGGGCATCAGGGGCAACAATTGACCCACCCACTGAAAGAACTTTTACCATACTAAATACCTCCTGTTATGTATATACTAATATACTCCCATTACTCTCGCGTTTTGCCAATATGAACTATATTTTATAATTCCTTCAGTTGATTCTTCCCAAATAGCTTGTAAGGCATATGTCTTTGGCCTATATACTTTTTTTCCAGTAATTTGGGTTTGACTCATGTTATTCCAACCTCGAGAAAATGTTATATGCTGTGAGTCGATATTACCAAAGTAAAAATCTCGAACATCTTCAGGTTTTTGAAATGCATTGTATTCAAGGTCGGCACCTAAAGCTGGGTCTACAGGAACCCAACCTAATCCTTCAATATAAAACTCACACCACCAATGATTTTGACTTTCTAAATCAGCGTTTACTAAAATTCCTGCATTTGTAATTGCCGGAATTCCAGCAGCCCTAAGAAAAGCGGTATATACTATGGCTATTTCATAAGCATCACTTGTATTGGTATCTAATATATTTAATACGGGAGACTCCGCGCTTCTAAGCGTTGGTAAAATTTCGATAGAATCAATAATCCAATCATACAAAAACTGAGCCTTTCTCCAAGGATTGGTTTCGCGGCCAATTATTTCTGCAACAAGTTCTATTACTCTTTCAGAATCTGATGGAACTATGCTGTCTGGACGTAAATACTCACTATAAAATGCTTGCACATCATCTGAATACTGGCCAACTGAGTTTACGTTTACATTCGTTCTAACACCATAGACATCCACAGAAAATGAGTGTGAAAAAGCTATTTTATTACCGGTAACTTCATTTTGTGATATTTGATGTACGAAATTATTTGAATAAGACATTCTTGGTGTTGGCTCTGATGATAAAACCTCAACTTCTCTTTGAACAATAGTCGTTATTGGCATAGGCATAAAAAGAGTAAGGGTTGCATGTTCCTGTGCTTCAACCTCTGTGATATCTGCATTTATATTTACGATGTAGCTTCTCATACCTTCATAGGTTTTAGATCCTACTGTTTGTAAAACAGATACTTCAACACCATTACTTGTGCCATGCGAAGTGCGAACATAGACATGCCCAGTAATTGCTCCATCAGGAATTCTCACTTGCAGCTGATTGTCACTCCAAAATTGATAATCCTTATCATATTCAGAACAAGCAATTAGTTCCCGCCTAGAATTTATTGACGGTTCCCGCAACGTAAATAACACCTGTGAGCCTTCACGAGTCGCTCCAAAGTGTGACCCATCAATGGTAATGATTGTGCCGATTGTTGCTCGTGATGCTTGTATGCTTTCAATTGTAGGCATTGCAGCTCTGGTATTTTGTGCAATGGGCACAGGAATTGTTTCTCTATTTGCAAACACACTTGGATTTGACTTTCCATTATGCGTTTCAACATATACTAAACCATCAGCAATATTATGTGGCAGGACAACTTTTATTTCATCATTTGACCAAAGAAGGTATGAAGATGATGTTAATTGCATTCCTCCAATTTCGACAGTAGAACCCACAGTGCGCTCACCAAAGTGATTTCCAGTAATTGTCATAATATCGCCAGATTCCCCAACAGCTGGGTTAATATCAAAAATAATGGGTTCAGATTCATCTTGAGAAAAGAGAAATGCAAAGAAAGAAAAAATTGCAAAGATAACGCCAATGACAACTATAGCTCGAAAAAAAGAGTGCTTACGAAAATAATATTTAATTTTAGATATAAAACTCAATGCACTTATTCCCGTAGCAAGAATACCGGATTAGAAAAACCAAAGTGGTCTGTTTCATGCAAAACTGTAGCAGGTGAATCGAATAGTATAATATCAATTGGCTTATTACTTAATTCACTTGGTTTAAATACATCAAACTCAGTTAATTTTGCGCCATCAAACGTCAAGGTACGTAAAAAAGCAGATCGTGAACTTATTCGAGCTTGTACTATTGGTTCTTCAACAACTATTCCTTTTTCTTGGATAGGGGCTATTTGAACAGAGTTTACCGTAGGAAAAAAATTGCCCGATGTTAAAGAAGCGTCTAAGGATGCAGTATGCTGTGTTGTATCTGTCTTATCTGAAAATACATTTAAAAGTGGGAAAAGCACTGCTAAAATAGCTGCTGCTGCTAAAAAAGGAGTTAAGCGAGAAATAAAGTATGGGTCACGATTTGATCCATATGGTGCAATATGAGATTTATAACTCTTACGTGCCATTAATCTTTTATAGCCAGCATCATTGTCGTATTCAAATTCTATTGATTGTAAATCATTTCGCAAACTATTATATTGTGAAACCTGTTTTGAGCAAGCCTCGCACTCTTGTAAGTGCTTTTCAAAGCTACTCTTTTCTGATTCTGTTAATTCATTGTCGACATACATGGAAAGAATATTCTTATCTTGGCATATAGACATCTTCTTCTCCTATTAACTTTGCTAATTGCTCTCGAGCTCGGAATACACGAACCTTCACATTCCCCTCCGTAATTTCTAAAATCTTACCAATTTCCTTATAATTTAGCTCGGCATACTCTCGCAAAATCAAAACAATTTTTAAGTTTACTGGCAACTTTTCTAATGAATTCTTAATTCGTTGCTGTGTATCATTTTTTAGTAAATTTGTTTCACCAGTTTCCATTTCATGACGATCAGCTTTTAAAAACTTCTCATATGCAAGTTTTTCTCGACCTCGTCGTTTTACATAGTTCAGAGCTGCATTTTTTACAACCCTCAATAGCCAGTATTTTACATCATCCATAGATGGAAACACAAGACCGCGCTCGTGCATCTTTATCAAAGAATCATGCACTAAGTCCTCGGCAACGTCTGCATCGTTGACAATACGTGTGGCAACTTTTAACAATAATGTAATGTTAGCATCATAAACCTTTCTAAAATCGGTTTCTTTAGCTACACATATCTGCGTATCAAACAAAGCAAGCTCCCAAAAGTTACAAAAAAAACTAATTTTTTAAAATTAATTTTCTACGCGCGTCCAAGTTGTACCTTCATGTGTATCCAAAAGCACAATTCCTCTTTCCTTAAGTATATCACGAATTTCATCAGAGCGGGAATAATTTTTCGCCTTTTTTGCCAAATTTCTTTCGGCAACAAGTGCATCAATTTCAGCATCTCCCGTACTTTCCTCTGTTGATTTTGTCTTATTTTGCCCTTTTTTTTCAATTTCTACTAGAGCATTTTCAATAAGTTTTAAACCTAGCACAATATCCATCTGGCATACAAGTAATACTATTTCTTTTGCAGAAAGCTCCTTACTTTTTATAGCTAGCTGTAATTGAGACAATGCACGTGGAATTGATAAATCATCTTCAACTGCAATGGTAAAGGCACTCAAAAATCCGTTTGATATTTCAGAATAGTTATTCTTAGAAAAAGCTTTAATAGTTTCGCATTTTTCCCATTTTTTTATTTCATCCAAAGAAAGTCCATCTTGCATTGCTTGAGCTAATACTTTTTCTATTCGTTGTCCAAGCGTTTTTCTTGCATTTTTTGCGCTATCCATAGCATCCCAAGAGAATGCAAGTTGACTTCGATAATGACCACCAAGCAAGAAAAAGCGGTAATCAAGAGCACTATACCCTTTGTCAATAAGAGTCTGTAAAGTTAAAAAACCACCAGAAGACTTTGACATTTTTTCGCCGTCTTCACCCTTCCCCTTTGACATTACTAAAAATTCATTATGAAGCCAATAGTTTACCCATTTTTTACCTGTTGCGCCTTCACTTTGTGCAATTTCATTTGTATGATGAATGGGAATATGGTCAATTCCACCAGTGTGGATGTCAAATGTTTCTCCTAAGTATTTCATGCTCATGGCAGAGCATTCCAAATGCCACCCTGGATACCCAACTCCCCATGGTGAGTCCCATACAAGTGCTTGGTTTTCAAATTTGCTTTTTGTGAACCACAAAACAAAATCGTAAGGGTTGCGCTTATTTTGATCAACATCAATTCTTGCTCCAGCCTTCAAATCATCAAGGTTTATGTTAGCAAGCTTTCCATAATTTTTAAATGTAGATATATCAAAATAGAGATTTCCACCGGCCATATAAGTGTGTCCTTTTTTTTCAAGCTTCTCTATTAAAGCAATCATCTCAGGAATATGATCGGTTGCCTTGCATACAATGTCTGGCCTTCTTATGTTTAGCCTGTCTATATCATCGTAAAATGCTTTTGTATAAAACTCTGCTACCTCTAATACCGACTGACCTCTTTCTTTTGCAGTATTGAGCATTTTATCTTCACCATCATCAGCGTCACCTGTTAAGTGGCCTATATCTGTAATATTCATTACATGATTTACGTCGTAGCCTAAAAACCGTAAAACTCTATCAAGAGTATCTAAAAAAACATATGCACGTAAATTTCCAATATGTGCGTAATTATAAACAGTGGGTCCACAACCGTAAAAACTGCACACACCTTTTTGTATTGGTATAAACTCTTCTTTTTTTCGCCCAAATGTGTTGTAAACTTGAAGTGCCACACAATCCTCCTGTTTTTCATTTCAACGGCTTTATATTTTTATCTAATTATAGTATACTGTAATTCACATGATAAATCTACAGAATACAGCAAAAAACATTACGAAAATGCAAAATTTTCAAGGGGAAATTCGTTTTTTAGAATCGATGAAAGAACACACTACCTTTAAAATTGGCGGTGAAGCACGTGCCTTTGCTATTCCACAAAATGAAAAAAGTCTTCTTGCATTACTACAAGAAGTTATAAATAATAACCATGATTTTTTTATTCTTGGTGGTGGCTCAAATATTGTAGTAAGTGATAATGGCATTGAAGGGTTTGTTGTTTCAACCGAAAGGCTAAACACCGTCGAATTATTGGAGAGTAATAATGGTTCGCTTACCATTCGCTGCGCGGCAGGTTGCTCAATAAATGATATCGTGCAATTTTGTTGTGACAATGAATTATCAGGTCTTGAAACATTTGCGGGTCTTCCTGGTAGTGTTGGTGGAGCCCTGTACATGAATGCACGTTGTTATGATGTATCGGTATGTGATGTTCTTGCACAAGCACAGTTTGTCGAACTTAATAATGTACAAAATGTACTAACGTATAAAATGGATAGTAATGATTGGGACTACAAGAAATCCCCTTTTCAAGAAAATAGATGTATTCTTTCTGCAGATTTTTGCGTTACAAAGGGTAATAAATCACAAATAAAAGAAAAATGCCAACACTACATCAATGACAGAGAATCAAAGGGACATTTTTCACATCCATGCGCAGGAAGTGTTTTTAAGAACAATAGAGAATTTGGCAAACCCTCTGGACAAATAATTGATTCTGTTGGATTAAAAGGCTTTAGAAGCGGAAATGCTCAAATTGCACCTTGGCATGGAAATTTAATTATAAATTTAGGTGGGGCATGTGCCGATAATATAAAAGAGATTGTCGCTCATGTACAAGCAAGAGTGGAACAACAAACGGGCTATAAATTGGAATGTGAAGTTCTTTTTGTTGGAAAATTTAATTGATTTCAATAAAGATTCATTGACAGAAATTCACATCTCTTTTATACTTACTTATAGTAGTTCAAAAAGGATGCAAGGTGTTACAGTTATCATTTGTTAATTTCAGAAAAGATTCATATATATTCGTTGAAGGAAATTCTAATAACGACCGCTTTTATATAATTCAAAGTGGTACGGTACGCACTACATCTTCTTCGGCAGATTCAACAGGGACAACATATGGTCCTGGAGACTTTATCGGGGTTATTCCTTGCATGGCATCACATAGCCAAATTGAAACAGCTATTGCCGCAACCGATATTTCTGCAATATCTGTAAAAAAAGAACAATACCCAGCACTTATTGCTAAGAACACACCAGTAGCTATGAAAATTATTCGAACCTTTGCTACACAAATGCGCTCGGTTAATGAGCTTTTAACACAAATTACTTTAAAAAACACACTCCAATCTACTCCTGATCAAATGTATTCTATTGCAGCTTTTTATGAACAAATGGGGAAAAATAACCTAGCTGTGTATGGCTACTATCAATACATGAAAGAGTGTCCAACTGGGGAAAATGTTGACAAAGCAAAAAAACGCTTTGTTACCTTAAAATCACGCTCCCAAGCCGTTTATTTTGAGCCATCAACTGAAACAGTACGTGTGTATCCAAAAGACACTATGATTTTTTCAGAATGCCAGTCTGGTAATGACATGTTTATTATACAATCAGGACAGGTAAAAATATCCAAGGTTGTTAATGAAAATGAAGTAATTTTAGCTGTTTTACAAAAAGGTGAATTCTTTGGCGAAATGGCTCTTCTTGAAAACAAGCCACGTTCAGCAAGTGCAATTGCGCATGAAGATTGTACTTTAATGGTGCTTAACAAAAGCAACTTTAATCAAATGGTAGCAACGCAACCACAACTTATTGCTCGCCTTACTACCACCCTTGCAGAAAGACTTTGGTCTATGTCAAGGCAGCTTGCAAATAGTCAGTTGCGCGACCCTCAATTCCGTTTGCTAGATATGCTCGCCTTACAATTGGAAAAGAATCATATTCCAACAGGGCCTGGTACAAACTACCAATTTGATTTAACCTTATATGATTTAGCAAACATGTGCGGTATTCCAAAAGAGCAACAAGCAGTTGTATTAGGGCAATTTATTAAAAACTCTCAAATAAAGTTAAAAGAAAACAAAATATATGTTTCTGATTGCCAAACATTAATGAAAGATTCTGAATTTTATAGAAAGCAAAAACACTAATACGTAAAAATTGGCGTCCTTGCCAATTTTTACTATCGAGTTTTGCGACACGAAGCGTAA
>CAYJFX010000050.1:0-14010 GCA_964369735.1 uncultured Treponemataceae bacterium | reverse complement strand
GCTGCCTTTTCCATATTTGGCCCATATCCTGATTCATTTCCCAATGACCAAAGCACAACGCAACCAGTGTTTTTATCTCTTATTACATTTCTTTGAACTCTATCAAGTATGGCATTTTCAAAGCGTTTATCATGGCAAAGCATCCCATATGTTCTATCATTTCTAAATGGCTTATCGTATATCCAGCCATCCCCTCCACCATTGTAAATAGTAGTGGTTCCATGTATTTCAATATCGCTTTCTGATATTACATAAAAGCCATAACTTGCAAACATCTGTGTAGCCCATGGAGCATTAGGGTAATGACTCGTTCTGATAGCATTAAAGTTATGCTGTTTCATGAGTGCCAAGTCAACTAAAAGCTGGTTTTTGCTTATAGTGCAGCCGGTAAATGGGTCAGAGTCATGGCGGTTTACCCCTTTAAACGTTACAGGTTTTCCATTTACATAGAAAATTTTTCCTTTAATTTCAAAAGATCGCATTAGCACATCTTGAATGATTTCTTCATCGTCTGTTTGTATGATAACTCTGTATTGATAAGGAGTTTCTGCATTCCACAAAAGCGCATCTTTTACACTAAACTCTGCAATATTTCCCTGTGATTGTATGGTGTCAATTTCATTTGCTTGTGGGTCAAAAATAGTAAGGGTCACATCTTTTTCTTTTCCAACCCAATCAAAGTAGAGTGACACTGTGGCATTTTTATATTTTGAATCAAGCTTAGTTTTAACATGAAAATCTCTAATATGATTTTTAGGCCTGTGCATAATATACACATCCCTAAAAATGCCTGACATTCTAAACTTATCTTGGTCTTCAAGGTAGCTTCCATCACACCACTTTAATACCAATACGCAAAGTACATTTCCGCCTTTTCGTATATATTTTGTAACATCAAATTCACTCGTTGAATGTGAAACTTGACTATAGCCCACAAAGCTTCCATTTAGCCACACATAAAAGCAGGAATCAACTCCTTCAAAATTGAGGTAGTGCTTCATAGAGTCAAATTCATCTTCAATAAAAAAACCCTTTATGTATGCCCCACAAGGATTTTCATCTGGAACATATGGGGGGTCAAAGGGAAATGGATAGCGAACATTTGTATATTGATGTTTATCATAGCCTTGTGTTTGCCAGCAACTTGGAACACTAATGAGTGAAAAGTCTTTTGGGGGTGTAGAAGGGCTAAAAAATTCATCTACCTCGTATGGATTGTCATAGAAGCGAAAGAGCCACTCGTCATCTGAAAGCATGGTAACTCGACGTGAGTTTTCCATATCTGTTATATTGCTACTAGGTGATGAGGGGACATAGTATGCCCTATTGTCGCATGTTCCTATATGTAAAATTGATGGGTCTTCAAAGTAACGGTCTATTACCATAATGCTCTCCTATAGTTTCATCCTCTTTTTAGTATAGGAATGAATGCTCAAAGTGTCAAGAGAAATATACGTAAGCTACGAGGCTGATCATTATATATCCACAGATTTCGCAGATTACGCAGATTATAGCTGTTGAATATAATAAACATCCTTATCGCCTACCACAAAAACGTAAAAACATTTTTGAGTCTGTTTTAGTTTATACTTTTAAGAGAATTTTTCTGTTGCACTTACCAGTAAAATCCCCACTAATCTGTGGTTCCCCTTTCCCCTCCGCTTTACCACCACCAAATTAGCTTGACATGTTTTAAATTCATCTATATACTATACTAACGTTTAGTTATTTTATGTATAGTAGTTATGGAACGAGTTATTTTACACATCGATATGAATAATTTTTATGCCTCAGTTGAATGTATGCTTAACCCAAGCCTTCGAGATAAATGCGTGGCCGTTTGTGGCTCTGTAGAAGACAGGAGTGGTATAGTGTTGGCAAAAAACTATGGCGCAAAAGACTTAGGAGTCAAAACAGGTGAGCCCATTTGGCAAGCAAAACAAAAATGTCCCCATTTAGTTGTTGTACCGCCAACATATGAGCAATATATAAAATTTTCTAGGCTCGCAAAAGGCATTTATTCTCGCTACACCGATTTAATTGAAAGTTATGGGATGGATGAATGTTGGATTGATGTTACAAAAAGTGGCATTTTTGGGAGCGGTTTTGATATAGCAGATAAAATTAGAAAAACTGTTACCTTTGAACTTGGGCTTACCGTTTCAATTGGAGTAAGCTTTAATAAGGTATTTGCAAAACTTGGAAGCGATATGAAAAAGCCCGATGCTGTAACGTGCATAACAAAAGAATCCTTTCAAACACAAGTATGGCCTTTAGAAGCACATGCACTTTTGGGTGTAGGCCGAGCCACAAAAAAAGTGCTTCAAGATTGTGGGATACACACAATAGGAGGCATTGCAAAGGCTTCAGACAGTATTTTAAAAAGCAAGCTGGGAAAAAATGGAATTACCTTAAAGAGGTATGCTAATGGAGAAGATAATTCTTCCGTTGCGCATGAACATTTTATACTGCCTGCAAAGAGTATTGGCCATGGCATCACAACCATGCAAGACCTTGAAAGTAATGTTGAGGTATGGAAAGTTCTTTTGGAGCTTGTACAAGATGTAAGTAGAAAACTGCGCCTTTGCAAGCAAAAAGCTCGTGGCGTTTCTCTGTCGGTAAAAAACAATCAGCTTTATTCAAGGGGATGGCAATGTAAGCTCCCCTACCCAACCCTTAACGCCTCTTTTATAGCAGAATGTGCATTTGCGCTTTTTTGTAAAAACTATACATGGGATTATGATGTTCGTGCGCTAAGCATTTGCGCTATAGACTTAGTGGAAGATGGTATTCCTATTCAGCATAGCTTATTTACTGATGTTGGAGCTGTGGTAAAAAGAGAAAAGCTGGAAAAAGCAACGGCAAAAATTCGAGAGCGTTTTGGAAAGCATGCAATTCGAAATGCCGTATTACTATCTGATATGAAAGTGGTAAAAGAAACAGAATGTCTGATTACAATGCCCACTGGTATGCTAAAGCAAGAGTAAGGAAAAATTTACTATGGAACGAAGAAAGGTATATGTTGATGTTCTCTTACAAAATGATAAAAAGGGGTGCCTAAAGCCTTTGAAGATAACGTGGGAAGATGGATCTATTTTTGAAGTAGATTCTGTAAAGAATGTTTGTAGGGCCGCTTCAACTCGAGTTGGTGGTTGTGGGGATAGATATACCATTTTAGTTGAGGGAATGGAAACATACTTGTTTCATGAGGATAATCGCTGGTTTGTAGAAGGGAAGTAAAAAAGGCCACCCTGCAGGGTAGCCTTTACTATAAAACTAATTTGTAGGACGCTTTTTTAAGTTTTTATTATGAACAACAGCCTGGCCTTCGCCATTTTCTTGCTCCATCATAGCTCTAACTTTTAATGGAAGACCGAACAAGGTAATAAAACCTTCTGCATCGGTGTGGTCAAAAAGTTTGCCGGTTGTAAAACTTGCCAAACTTTCATTGTACAGTGAATACTTAGATTCAGTACCTGCTCCTCGAATAGAGCCCTTATATAATTTAAGTTTTACCCAGCCTGTTACATTTTCTTCAGCCCTATCAACAAATGCTCTCAAGCTTTCCATAAGAGGAGTAAACCACCTTCCATTATAAATAAGCTCCGACATTTTAAGTGCAATCTGTTGTTTGAAATAATATGTATCTCTATCTAGGCATAGGTGGTCAAGTTGTTCATGTGCATAATAGAGAATTGATCCACCAGGCGTTTCATATACCCCTCGGCTTTTCATTCCTACAACACGATTTTCAACGAGGTCCACAAGGCCTACACCGTTTCTTCCACCAATTTTATTTAGCTCAGTCATTAACTCAAGGCCACCCATTTTTTTACCGTTTACAGAAACAGGGATTCCTTTAACAAACTCCAATTCTACATACTCACCACTTTCTTGTGCTTTTTCTGGGGGAGTTGTGAGTTTTAACATTCTATCATAATCGGGTTCATTCTTTGTTTCTTCTAGTTCCAAACCTTCATGTGAAAGATGCCAAATATTTTCATCTCTACTGTATGAGTCTTCTTTTTTTGTAGGAAGTGTAATACCCCTCTTTTCAAGAAAAGCTATTTCATCATCACGGCTTTCCATATCCCATTTTGGATCGCGCCATGCAGCAATAACTCGGATATCTGGTGCAAACGCCTTTATAGCAAGCTCAAAACGAATTTGATCATTACCCTTACCTGTTGCACCGTGACAAATTGCAACGGCACCTTCTTGTCTGGCATATTCAACTAGAATTTTACCAATTAAGGGGCGTGCAGTAGATGTTCCCATAAGGTATCTATCTTCATAAATAGCATTTGCCTTTACCGCAGGGTAAATGTATTCTTCAATATACTCTTCTCTCGCATCTACTACGTAACACTCAATAGCACCAGTATCTAAAGCGCGCTTTTTTATTACATCCCAGTCATCATTTTGACCCAGATTAATACACACCGCAATTACATCATAGTCATAGTTTTCTTTTAACCAGGGAATAATTACCGTGGTATCAAGGCCCCCTGAGTAGGCAAGAACTATTTTTTCTTTACTCATATCCTATCCTTAAAAATGCATAAATATACATAAATTATAGTTATTTTTGTACTTTTATGCAAGCACTTTTTGAAAATTAGTAGGTAAAATCTACTGCTTGCCTATTATGTGCAGTAGCTTTAATATGTGAAACAACTTTTTGGTGTTCTGGGTGCTCATCATAGGCCTTTAATCCTTCAATATCATCAAAGGTAGCTATTAAAACAAAGTCATGGCAGGTAACTGACTCTACTTCATTTAGTCCCACTTCCATTGAGCGTAAGGTTGGAACAATCCCCATAAGTGCAAGTGCTTTTTCTTTAGCAATAGTTGCATTTTCAATAGCAGATCTACCTTCTGCATCCTTAAAGTCAAACATAACAATGTGTTTAAGCATTTTTTCTCCTCATTTTTTTATTTGGTATAAAACCAGATTTACACATAAAAACTGTTAAAAAACATCAATTTTTTAACAGTTTTTATAATTTTTTTATGATGTAAAATCATTCATCTAAGCTACAATGCCTAGTTCTACATTAGTCTACGTTATACTTTCCTGTAGTAATAGTACTACCTTCTGAGTACACATCAAACCAAATAGCATCGTTTCCTGTTGTATCAAGTGCATTGTAAAATTCTGCCAAGGTTTCGACCTTTACATCATTTACCGCTGTAATTATATCACCCGATTGAAGTCTAAGTGCTGCAGCTGGTGACTTTGCTAGTATACTCGTCACTACAATGCCGTCAACTCCATCAGCATCCAATTCTTCACGAATCTCATCTGTGAGAGGTGCTGCAACGAATCCTGGCCAAAGTTTAGAATTATCTGTTGTAGCGTCTTCATCTCTTTCTTCAATCTTTACTTCAACAGTAATCTGACGTCCGCCTCGAATAAGCTCAAAGTCGGCAGTTTTCCCTGCTTCTAAGTCACCAACTTCTCTAACAAGTTGATCAACGTCTCTAACAGCTTTTCCGTTTAGAGCTGTTATATAGTCACCTGCTTGAATACCAGATTTAGCTGCAGGAGAATTAAGAAAAATTTGTGCAACAAAAGCGCCTTCTACATCATTAACCTCAAGTTCCTCTTTATACATATCGCTCACCTCTACAAGTGAAACGCCCATCCAACCATAGGTTACTCTACCATTATCGATAAATGAATCAATTGCAGACTTAACATTGTTAATAGGGATTGCAAAACCTAAACCTTGTGATCCTCCAGATGAAGATGCTATCCATGTGTTTATACCAATAACTTCTCCATAGATATTTACAAGCGGCCCACCTGAATTACCTTGGTTAATTGCAGCATCGGTTTGTAAAAAGTCACTTATGTTTCCAATTCCGCCACCAGAACGACCCGTAGCACTGATTATTCCTTGTGTTACAGATTCAAAGTAGCCCAAAGGAGAGCCCATTGCTATTGCAATATCGCCAGTTTGAACAATATCAGAGTCTCCGAGTTTTGCAACAGTTAAATCATCACTTGATTCAAATGAAACTAGTGCAATATCTTTTCTTGAATCTGTTCCGACCAGCTCGGCTTCAAAATCTCTATTATCATGTAGTGTAACTGAAATCTCTGTTGCACTTCCTACTACGTGATCATTTGTTAATACATAATAAGTATTACCGCTTCTACGCACAATGACACCAGAGCCTAGTCCTTCTTGTGAGTATTCTCTGGGCTCAGTCTCTTCATTGGGTGTTCCAAAAAAGAAAAATGGAAATCCATCACTGCCAAAAGGTGATGATTCAGCTATTCTTGTTTCAACTGTGTCAATCTTTACAACTGATGGTAAAACTTGGCTAGAAACTGAGCGGAATGCTGTTTGTAATAATTCTGCTACAGCTAATGCATCTTCTGGAATTTCAACTGCAGGACTTGAGTCTGCAAACACTGTTTGTGCTCCAACAGATAATTTGTTACAAGACATTGATACCAATAAAAAACATGCAACCAATGTTGATGTAACAGTTAAGATGTACTTTGATCTTTTCTTCATAGTATGCCTCCATATCTAAAAATACATATCATATATTTTAATATACTAAAATATTATTAAAATAACCTTAAAACTAATTATTTTTTTTTGTTAAAATTTCACTTTTTTCTTTGAATACCGCTATGGTGTTTTCATAATGGCTCGAAAGCTTACCATCGGCAGTAGCAACAGTCCATCCATCTTCTAATAAAACAACATCGCCTGTTCCTAAATTTATCATTGGCTCTATAGCAAGAACCATACCCGCTTGTATTCTAGGGTTTGGACCCTGGTATAGATAGTTGGGTATAGAAGGTTCTTCATGAACATCTAGTCCAACACCGTGCCCGCAGTATTCATGAACAACGCCATAGCCAGCTGTAGCTGCTACATCAAACACTGCTTCGCTAATATCTCTAATTCTATTTCCAACTTTGCACGCATCATACCCTGCATAAAAACACTTTTCTGTAATTTCCATAAGTTTATACGCTTCATCACTTACGCTTCCAATTGCAACTGTGCGAGATGCATCACTATAAAAGCCATTTAAATCTATTCCAACATCAACTGAAACAATATCACCATCTTTAAGGAAGCGTGATTTTGATGGCACTCCATGAATTACTTCATCATTAATTGATATATTTGAAGCCCCTGGAAAGTCTTGGCTATACCATGCAGGAACTCCACCATTTTTTTCAATAAAAACTCTACATAAGTCATCAATATCCATTGTTGACATACCACTGTGTATTTTTGGAAGTACATCTTCAAAAAGGCTTGCAAGTAAAGCACAAGATTTTCGAATACCTTCTATTTGTGTTTCATTTTTTAAGCGTATCATATTTATACCTTTTGTAATACTTTTGGCACACGCAAGTGTGCATCCAAATGCTTTGCTTCATCAAGACAGATTTTTGCGGTTTCTGTATCACCAATTCTTATATATGCCGCTGACATCTTAGCTAGCAAAGCTGCTTTTTCTTTATTTTCGAAGCCTAAGTCAAGAGCTGTTTCCCATGCATCGAGTGAAAGCTCATCGCTTACCGTTCCTTCTATTTTGAAACGTAAAATATCTCTTGTAAAAGACATAACTTCCGGAAAAAATAGCTTAAAATACGCGCTAGTGTTCTCCATGGTTATTATTTGTTTTAATAACAGGTAGGCATCATAGTACTCATTACGAAACGTTAATTCCTCTGCTAGTATAAAACCATAGTCCATAAAATCATCTCGTGGAAACCACTTTGATAAGCTAAAATTTGCTTTTTCGGAATTTATTTTCTTAAAGGCCCTTACTGCATCATTTTCCCTATTATGCATTAAGTCCCAAAAAATGAGTTTACAAAAACTCTCTTCATCATTTTGTGCTACTAACCACTCTCTGTAGGAAAATGATTCTTCGCTTTTACTTCCCTTTTCATACCGGGAGGCTCTGATAGGAATATCAAAGAGTTCATTTTGATGTAGCTCTATTAAGGCCTCGTAGGCAACAAGGAGTAAGTGAAATTTTGTTGCGTCATCTCCTGAAACGTCTGGATGAAGTCGTTTTGCCTTTTTACGATATGCACGCTTTATTTCTGAAATACTTGTTCCTGGCCTGACACCAAGAATTTTGTAATAGTCGTTCACCCGAGCTTTTTCCCAACATGAGTAGCGTAGCCAGGGGTATCAATAATATCAAAATAGTCTATTACCATACCTTCCTTTTCCATTGCATGCATAGTTATTCTACTCATTTTATTTGATGAAAAACCATTTTTAACAACGAGAGCGCAGCCTTTTTTACCTGTTAAACTGCCGTGATTTGAAAGAATTTCAGACATTTTGACGGGCAGTTTTGCTCCAATAATTGATGTGGGCACCGTGACTACTGCTATGTAGTCAAACATGGCCATATGAAGATTAATCGAATCTTTTTCATTACAAACTGTCACGGTGTGTTCATTTGCAATCGCTGATTTTTCTAAATTTTTTAAAATATCTGAGTGCTTCTTATTCCGTTCTTGCAAAAAATGCAAAATAAGTATACGCATAGTCTCCCCCAATTACTGCTTATGCAAGTTTGTATAATTGCTCAATTTGCTTTTCTTCAACTAAGAGAACTGAACAGGGGCTATTTTGCATAATAAGTCTATATGTTTCACGTAGTGTTTCATGGCCACCATTTGCTTTTTCAGCACCGCCAATGAGAATAAGGTTTGCATCCATTTCATCTGCGGCACTAACTGTTTCTGACCAAACAGCACCAGAGCGAAGCTCTGTTTCTATTTTTATATCTTTTGCAGTTGCAAGCTCTGTAACATATTCTAAATAACGAAGACCATCGGCTCTAAGGCTATCTTCATACTCAGAGCTTTCTTCGGTTACAAATATTTTGCTTAAGGTAAGCTGCTTAAGTGTGGCAGTATCAACTACATACACCATTTTTACGCTACAGCGATACAGCTTAGCCATGAGAATTCCATACTGAGCTGCATGAATTGATTCTTCTGACCCATTAACTAGAATGAGTATTTTTTGAAAAAGGGGCTTTATCATATGAGGGACTCTCCTTTATTTGCTTTAAGTGATTTTAAAACAAATACATTTTCTCTTTCTCGTTCTTCTAATACACTTTCAATATATTTTTTTGTTTCTGAGGTTTGCGGAATAACCATTTTATCCAATGCATTTACACGCCGTTGGGTTTTTTTAACTTCTGTTGCAAGCCTCCATACAATTGTACGTATTGAAGCCATTTCCGTCAAGAGCTTTAATAGCTCAAAAAAATCAACCATAACTTTGTCAGTATCGGCAAACGAGTCAACAAAAGAATAAAAAAGCTGCCGTTTTGGAATATCAACTGATATACTTGAAAAATCCATTCCTGCTTTTGTAATTGGTTTTTCAACAATTTTAAAATCATAGCTTACCGCGTGTGAAATGCGCTCTACCCTATCGCCACCTACTGCCATTAACATATGCTTTAAATCTGGATATGCGTTTTTTATACACTTATCAATTTCTCTTTCCAAAAGCTTAACTTGTTCAACCATTTTCATTAGTTCCATAACAAGAATTTCACGCTTTTGCTCAAGAAGATCATATCCGTCTTTAGATATCGACAATTGTTCTTTTATTTTGAGAAGGTTTGATTTTGTAGGAGCAACATTTAAGCGTGCCATTTAATCATCCTTTTTAGGTAAATACTTTTCAATAAGCATTGGGTTAATTCTATAAAGTTCTGATTTTGGTAACTCTGAAAGAATATCCCAACCGATTGAAAGTGTTTCTTCTATGGTTCTATTTTCGTGCTCGCCCTGTGTTAAGAATTCTTTTTCCATTCTATCACCAAACTTTAAATAACGCTTATCGGCTTCAGAAAGTTCTTCAGAACCAATAATAGCAGCAAGATTTCGTATGTTTTTTACTTTTGAATAAGCTGCAAAAAGCTGACTTGCAACATCTTTATGGTCATCTCGCGTCATTCCCTCACCAATACCATCTTTCATCAAACGAGACAAGCTTGGGAGAGCAGATACAGGAGGGTACATTCCCTTTTGTGATAGCTCTCGGTCGAGTACTATTTGGCCTTCAGTTATGTAACCTGTAAGGTCTGGAATTGGGTGTGAAATATCATCACTCGGCATTGTTAAAATTGGAATTTGTGTAATAGACCCGTTTGACCCTTTAATTTTACCTGCTCGTTCGTAAAGCTCTGCAAGATTTGAATATAAATAACCGGGATAACCCTTTCTACCAGGAATTTCCCCTCTCGTTGTTGATATTTCTCTTAGAGCTTCGCAATAGTTTGTCATATCTGTCATTACAACAAGAACATGCATCCCCTTTTCGTATGCTAAATATTCAGCAGCAGTTAATGCACATCGAGGAGTAATGATACGTTCAATTGAAGGTGAGTCTGCAAGTGACAAAAACATTGCTACTTTTGATAGTACTCCAGATTCTTCAAAGCTTTTAATAAAAAATTGGGAAACATCATATTTGATACCCATGCCTGCAAAAACCATAACAAAGTCTTCATCTGCACTTCTAATTTTTGCTTGCCTAATAATTTGTGCTGCAAGCCTATTGTGGGGCAAGCCGTCACCAGAAAAAATGGGGAGTTTTTGCCCACGAATGAGTGTATTCATTCCATCAATTGACGATATTCCAGTTTGAATAAAATCCTTTGGGTATATACGCGCAAAAGGGTTTATAGGACATCCATTAACATCTTTTTTTGTTGATGAAACAACCTCGGGATAACCATCCATTGGTTTTCCAAGACCTGTAAATATTCTCCCAAGAAGTCCCTCTCCTACGCGTAGCTCCATTGGAGTGTCTAAAAACTCTACGGTAGTATCAGATAAATCAAGGCCTGAAGTAGATCCAAATATTTGAACTACTGCATATTCATCATTTAAATCAATGACATTTCCTGTGCGCTTAACGCCGTTTCTATCACGTACCGCTACATGTTCTCCAAAAAACACATTTTCACTTCGGCGAACGACGACAATTGGGCCATCAACGAGGTTTATACCTCTATACTCCATTCCTCTCATCTAGTATCCACCTTTTTGTATATACGTTCGATTGATGCTAATTCATCTTCCATTCTCTTTTCAATAGCCTTTATGTCATCAAGTTTTTCATTTGGTATTGTTGTTTTAATACGTACAATTTCTTCTCTCACTGATAATGAAGTAAGCTTCAATAGTGGTGCGCCATTTTTAATAAGTTCTTTTGCCTTTTTATAAAAGCGCATCATTAACTGCAAAATAAGTATTTGTTTTTCAGGTACTGAGTATACATCAATTACATCAAAGGCGCTTTGCTGTAAAAAGCCATTTTTAAGCATTTCAGCTAAAAGTAGCACGAGTCTATCATTATCAGGAAGTGCATCAGGCCCAATGAGGCGTACAATTTGTTGCAAGCGTTCTTCTCGTTTTAATAAATCAAGCGCTTCAAGACGAATTGTGGCCCAGCGTGGGTCAAATTTATCCCACCAGCCTTTAACTTCTTGTGCATATTCTGAATATGATTCTATCCAACCAATGGCTGGATAATGCCGTGAATTTGCAAGCTCTCTATCCAAAGCCCAAAAACAGCGGATAAATCTCTTTGTATGTTGTGTTACGGGCTCAGAAAAATCTCCACCAGGAGGTGAAACTGCTCCAATTATTGATACCGAACCTTCACTACCGCAAAGAGTTGTAACACGTCCAGCTCTTTCGTAAAATTCTGCGAGCCTTGTTGGTAAATAGGCAGGAAAGCCTTCTTCAGCTGGCATTTCTTCCATCCGGCCAGATAGCTCACGTAGGGCTTCAGCCCAACGACTTGTAGAGTCGGCCATAATTGCGACAGTCATTCCCATGTCTCGGCAGTATTCTGCTAAAGTAATACCAGAATATAATGATACTTCACGTGCGGCTACTGGCATGTTTGAGGTATTTGCAATAAGTATTGTTCTCTCCATAAGAGAGCGACCTGTTCGTGGATCTATGAGGGAAGGAAACTCTGTTAATACGTCGGTCATTTCATTTCCGCGCTCACCACAACCAATATATACAATTACATCTGCATCGCACCACTTTGCAACTGCATGCTGAGTCATTGTTTTTCCGGTACCAAATCCACCTGGAATAGCCGCAGTTCCACCTTTTGAAAGTGGAAAGAATACATCAATAACTCGCTGACCTGTAACAAGTGGTTCTGTTACCGTTAATTTTTGCGCAAAAGGTCGTGGCTTTCGAACAGGCCAATACTGAGCTAAGTATAATTTTTCACCAAGCTCTGTTTCACCTATAACATCGTTAATAGTGTAATCACCTTTTGCTTCTATTTTTGCAAGCACTCTACCCTTTGTTAGCGGTGGTACCATTATTTTATGATTTATTGATGATGTTTCTTGAACCTCTCCAATTACAGCACCAGGAGCGATAGGGCTTCCTTGTTCAATGGTTGGATTGAATGTCCATTTTTTTTCAACATCTAAAGGCTCTGCACGTAATCCTGGAAGCAAAAAAGCCCCCATTTCATCATACATTCCTTTTAGAGGACGCTGTATACCATCATAAATTGTTCCAATAATACCAGGCCCTAGGCGTACAGAAAGAGGTCTTTGTTGTGAAACAACCTTCTCTCCAATACACATACCAGTATTATCTTCGTATATTTGAATTGTGGCATTGCCTGCCTTGAGACGGATAATTTCTCCAATGAGCTTTGCTTCCCCAACTTCTACAACATCGTAAAGCCCACATGCATCTAGTCCTTCTGCATATACAATTGGACCAGATATTCGCTTAATTTTTCCTTCAATCATTCAGGTAATCTCCCACAAAAGAGTGCGGTAGTTAATTCATAATTATTATTGTCAATAATACTCTCAACTATCTCACCTATAAACACTCTACAAAGCCGTGACCTATCTTCAGTTTCGATAACCATACCTTCGGCATCGTCGTAATCAGTTTTATAAATACTTTTTGAGACTGCATCCATTTCTATGCACTCTAAAACAGTATTTGACTTTAGCTCTGATTTTAAAAGAGTCATAATATCTTCTTTCTTAAAACCCGCAATTTTTACATGAACCTTGTGATTTTCAAGGTATGGTATATATTTTTTTAGTAATTTTTTTATTAATATAAGCTTTTTATCTTTTGACAAACTAGAAAGATATTCTCCCATGGCATCTTGCACTGACTTTTTTTCAAACTCTACAAGATACCTTTTGCTTTCTAGTGGTAATGATGCAGATAAATCTTGCTTGTGTAATGCAATTCTTTTATCATAGGACTCCGTTTTATCTTTAGTGATTTCAGCAACTCTAAGAGCAACAGCATCTAAAATAGCCTTGCATTCTTTTTCTGAGTTGGCTAAAATACGCTCAGCTTTTTTTCGGGAATCTTCAAGTATTTCTGAGTCTATAATCGCAGTTGAACGAAGTTCTTCCATTTTTTTCTCCAAATAAACTTCTGCTTAAAACAACATGCCATGCATGACATGAGTATGCAAACGTTTAATTATTTTTGCTTTTGCCAATAATACCCACATGCAGTATTATTCATTTCCCTACACTAAACGTGAATACCTATTGCTTCGCGTATAGATTCTGTGAGCGTTTTACGCCCCTTAATGTGCCCATGAATGCCCGGTACTTCAACAACAAGTGGATAGTCTCCCTTCATTTGCCATTGTAAAAGTTCTTCTTCTAGCATGTCAGCAACATTTTCAGTAAGAATGAGAACTTTAGGGCGCTCATCAACAGGCAGAGAACCTGTGCGCTCATTACCTCTGCCAGTAATTTTGTTGAATGAGTCTAGCGCTTCATTTCGATTTACAACGGTAATCCCATCAATGCCTACTAATGAAAAAGCAAGCACTAATTCGTGATCTCCGATAATATAATATTTCACAGGTATACGATTCCTATCTTATAATACAAGAATAAGAAGAGCTACAAGGAATCCCCACAAACAAACACCTTCTGCCAAACCTACGAATG
>CAYJFX010000049.1:0-14903 GCA_964369735.1 uncultured Treponemataceae bacterium | reverse complement strand
AATCCATGTGTCGACAGTTCGATTCTGTCCGACGGCATGAAGCAGGCTTCTTTTGAAGCCTGCTTTTTTTATTGCCAAATACGTAATATGTGATATATGTAGCTTGAATATTCTCTGTATTTGCTATATAATTACCACATGAAATGGGTTATAATTCGCGGTCTCGGTGGAGAAGCAGATTCTAAAAAAGTTGTATCATATATCAAAAAAAAGAAGGTCAGGCATAAAACATTTAAGTTTGATTTAAAACACCTTGCTGAACCTGATGATAGTACAATGTCTGATACAATTATAAAACTTTCTGAAATACTTGCGGATGCAACACATGTTGTTCTCGTTAACCTAGCTCAAATTCCTATTACAGGTACATTTTTATTTACCCTCGGTTTAATTTCAAATAGATCTGTGTTTGTAGTTGGAGAACGACCTGGACTCCCTGCATGTTTAACTAATAGCTTCTTTCCCCCTTGTGTTGATGTGGAAGAGCTTTACTCAAGGTTAGATAATTACTTTCCTATATTCTTAAAAGAGGAAAAAGAGGAAATAGCAAGAAGGCAGCTTTTTAGCCTCAATATCCCCCTCAACCCAGACTCATTCGCTCATTATATATGCGCAGGTGATGAAGAAGTGTGCAAGTTATTTTACGCTGGTGGTATTGATATAAATGCTGTTGATGCAGCTGGAACGCCAATGATTTGCCATGCATCTAGGTCTGGACAACTTTCTATGCTACAGTGGCTACTAGATAGGGGGGCAGATATTAACGCTGTTTCCAAAGACAGAGGATATACTGCACTTATGGATGCTGTTTGGAAAAATAAGTTTGACTTGGTAAAATTTCTTGTAAAGCATAAAGCAGATGTAAATACAATAAGCAAAGATGGACAGCATATTGCAGTATTAGCAGCAGGTATAGGGAATGTTGATGTTTGTAAAATACTTGCAAAGCATGGTGCAGATGTTAATGTGAAAGATAAAATGGGAATGTCAGCACTAGAGTATGCCCAACTATTTCATAATCAAGCATTAATTAAAGCTTTTTCTACGGTGAAAAAATGAAGTCTGTAGTGTTTACCGGTGGGGGGACCGGGGGACATATTTACCCTGGTTTAGCAATTGCAGACGAATTAAAATTAATATCAAAAGACATTTCAATTGTGTGGATAGGTTCTAACAATGGTAAAGATAAAACTATGGTTGAATCAAATATTGCACTAGATGGAAAAAAAACTGTTGACCATTTTATTTCAATACCAACAGGTAAACTACGAAGATATTTTTCTTTTCAAAATATTCTAGATGTATTTAAAATTGGGCTTGGTTTTTTTGCTTCAATAATTGCATTAGCAAAAATTCGCCCCCTAGTTGTATTTTCTAAGGGCGGATTTGTAAGTGTTCCACCCTGTGCTGCTGCAAAAATTTTAGGAATTCCAGTATACACCCATGAGTGTGACTTTTCCCCTGGTCTTGCAACAAAGCTTAATATGCGTTTTGCTAAAAAGATATTACTATCATATGAAGAGTCAAAAAAATTTTTCCCTCAATCAGTGCAAACAAAACTAATTATAACAGGGAATCCTGTAAGAGATGTTTTTTTTAATTCTAATAAAGATATCGGCTATAAGTTTTTAGGATTAAAAAGTCAAAAAAAGCCAATCCTTTTAGTGCTAGGCGGTTCAAGTGGTGCCCACCAAATTAACACCGTAATATTTGAAAATATAGATTGGCTTGTAGAGCATTTTACGCTTATTCACCAAACAGGCTCAGGAGATGATTACACAAAGGCGCAGGAAATAAAAGACTCGCAAAAAAACTTACATGTGTTTTATGCTCCGTATGATTTTATATATTCTGAAATGAGTCACGTAGTGGCATGCTCCGATATTGTGCTTTCTCGCTCTGGTGCAAACTCTCTTTGGGAATGTGCAGCACTAGGAAAACCAATGCTTTTACTTCCACTTGCAGGAAGTGGCACACGTGGAGACCAAATTGAAAATGCTCATTACTTTGAAAAATATGGTGCAGCAATAGTGATTGATTCGAAAGAAAGTGATTTTAGCATATTATCTGGAAATGTCAAAAAAGCATTGGAATTAATGTGCGATCAAAAAATAGTAAAAACAATGCAATCAGCATCAAGTGCAATGATAAAAGCGAAGGCATCAAAGCTCATTGCGACTATATTAGTTGATGAGCTACAATGAGGTACAAGATATGACATTTAATTTTTTGGACATTATTTTTATTGCGATAATGTTTTTTTTAGCAATACATGGGACAATAGTTGGGTTTGTAAAAGAATTTTTTTCAAAAGTTTCCATTGTTTTAGGCGTTTTTGTTTCAGTTATGTTCTATGCGCGCCTTGCTCCGTACCTTAATAAACACATTGATTCTGAATTTGTATCAAATATTGTATCCTTTCTCTTAATATTTGTTCTTGTTTATTTGGTTGTTCGCTTAATTCAACACTTTGTGGGTAGTTTTTTTGAAGGTGAAATACTGGCAGGGTTGGATAGAGCGCTCGGTTTTTTCTTTGGTGCAGCTGAAGGTCTTTTAATCGTGTGCATTGTTTTAATTCTTTTTTATGCTCAGCCATGGTTTGGCCTAGGGCCACTAGTAACAGATAGTTTTTTTCATAAAATGCTTCATACTATTCTAGCTTCTCCAGTAGGTATGGTTCAAGAGTTCATAGCACTTAAGCACGTGTTTTATCTAGCATAAGGGGTTCAAAATTGTTTGAAAATGTACTATATCAAGATGCAACATCTCTTTTATCAAGCGATATACGGCGAGCAGCTATTCCTAAGTCAATACTTTTGTCAGGGCCCCAAAATTCAGGAAAATTGACCGCTGCGCTTGAGATAGCTCGTGTTCTTTCATGCACAGAAAACCCTGTTGGAGAGTGGCTATGTCGATGTCCTTCTTGTTTAATGCATAAAAGCCTTTCAAGCACGAATGTTCTCATTGCTGGGAGTCGCAGCTTAATTAGCGAGATAGCTGGTGCAAGAAAAACACTGTTAGAAGCGTATCAACAAAATGCTCCTTGGATACAAGCTAGTAGATACCTTTTTGTTCGATCTATTAGAAAACTTACAAATCGGTTTAATCAAGAACTGTGGGGCGATGATGATAAGGCCTCTAAGGTAAGCCCACTCATTTCTTCGATTGATGAAATACTCGAAGAGATAGATCCTTTACAACCTCTCATAGAGTTTTCAGAGTTTGAAAAAAGTAGCACAAAGCTACAAGAGCTTTGTGAAAAACTTGAAAGCTCCTTTATGTACGATTCTATTCCTGTATCCCACATTCGAAGGGCACAAACATGGGCACATTACACAATAGCACACGGCAAAAGAGTATTTATAATTGAACAGGCTGATAAAATGCAGGAGGGAGTGCGAAATGCGTTGTTAAAAATTTTAGAAGAACCTCCAGAGCATTGTATGTTCATTTTAACAACAGAAAATCGTAATGCTGTAATGCCTACTATCCTATCTCGGGTGCGAACGTATTCTTTTGCACCAAGAAATGCAGAGCAAAATAGTGAAGTTCTAACAAGAATTTTTAGGATTAATGAAGCAACTATGCAAGCTGTAGTAAGTCAATCTACGGTACAAGGTGAAACCGTTCTTACAACTTATCTCAATTCATTTTTGCCAATAAGTCCTGATAATATTTCCGATTTAGCACGGGCCTTTATTAACTCTCTAGAAAAAAAGGAAATTCCAAATTTAGAAGAATTATTAAAGCAAATGAAAAATTTTGAGCCAAGAAGTATGTTAAAACTCTTTTTTAATGCTATTATTGACGAGCAAAGAAAAAAAATAATTTCATCTTCTGCTTCTCATCTTCCCAATGTAAGTGAGCATGGGGCTGCGGTATTAGAGGCTGTTAAGATAGCACATACGAATATATCAATATACAACCAAAGTATACATTCTGCATTTGATACACTTATATATTCTGTTTTGAGGGCATAATAACGATGAGAGAGTTTATTAAGCGTGTTACTAGTAAAATATCTAAACTTACTCCAGAACAGGTAGAAGCGCTAATAGATTCTCTTACTGAAGAAAGTGAAACGCTAAATGCAGTTTTAGATTCTGTTCACACAGGCTTATTAATTTGTAATGACCAGTGGCACTTAGAATCTCGCAATAGGGCTGCAAGTCGTTATATTCCAATGTCAGGGGTTAACAAACAGACTCCCGTTTGGGAACTTATAAAAAATACACACATAGCAGATTTTTTGCGTCAAAACAGCACAATCCAAAAAAACCACATAGCTGATGATTTTTTATTACATGACTCAGACGGTGTTAATAGATTCTTAACCGTAGGTATTTACCCCTTGGTGCGTTCAAGAAAGTTGTGGGGCTATATTGTGCAAGTCGATGACATTACTCAAAAGCGTAAACAAGATATGCTTATTCGCAGAATGGAAAGCATGGCAGGGTTAACAAATTTGGCTGCAAGTGTAGCTCATGAAATAAAGAATCCACTAGGGGCAATAAGCATTCATATTCAACTTATCCAAAAAGCATTAAAAAAAGCTCGAGATGGAGATGGTAAGCTTCCAAGTGAAAAGTATGCTGAAAATTACCTAAGTATAGTAAATGATGAAATTGAACGTTTGAATAATATAATCGTAGGTTTTTTAACTGCGGTGAGACCCGTACGAGCCCAAGTTGAGCCAGTTGAATCAACCAAAATAATTAATGCATTTATCACATTTATTGAACCAGAGCTTGATTCAAAAAATATTCAATTAAAAACTGAGTTAATGAATTTTTCACCCCTCATTCATATTGACCCAAAATTATTTAATCAAGTACTTGCAAACTTAGCGCAAAATGCTATTGCTGCAATGCCAAAGGGTGGCACGATACGAATTGCAACATCTGTTGTTAATGATCGTTTTAAGCTTACATTTAGTGACACAGGGATTGGCATGAGCCAAGAAACAATTGATAGAGCCTTTGAGCCGTATTATACTACAAAGGCGCAAGGGACAGGATTGGGTTTAGCACACGTGTACAAGGTTATAAAAGAAATGGCTGGTGATATTAGTATTAAATCTTTGGAAGGCAAGGGGAGTGACTTTATTATTACGCTACCTATCTTGCAAAGAGAACATCGCCTTTTAGAATACGATAATCAAGGTTCTAAGGGTGCACACGGGGTAATAAAATGAACGGAACAATTCTTGTTATAGATGACGAAAAGAATATTCGAGAAGGTTTAGCAACAGCCCTTGAGCTAGAAGATTACAAAGTGTTTACGGCTGATGATGGTAAAACTGGCTTGGACCTCTTAAAAAAAGAATCAATCGATTTAATTATTACCGATCTTAGAATGAATGAAGTAGGCGGAGAAAAAGTACTTTCAACTGTTATTTCACAAAATCCAGCAACCAAGGTTATTATTTTAACAGGACATGGAAGTATAGACTCAGCAGTTGATGCTATGCGTCACGGAGCGTATGATTTTTTAACTAAGCCTGTAAACCTCGATCAGCTTACTCTTATCGTAAAAAGAGCACTGCAAGGAAGAAAACTTGAAATAGAACATAAAGAGCTTTTGGAAGAAGTAAAAAAACATCGAGGATTTGAAAAAATAGTTTCAAAAAGCTCTGAAATGGAAAGGGTATTAAAAATAATTGAAAAAGCGGCAAATACTAAAAGCTCTGTACTTATCACCGGTGAAACGGGCGTTGGAAAAGAGCTTGTAGCAGATGCCCTTCATAATCTTTCCTCAAGGAAGGATAAACCATTTATAAAGGTACACTGTGCAGCATTATCAGAAAACTTACTTGAAAGTGAGCTTTTTGGTCATGAAAAAGGTGCTTTCACAGGTGCTACAGGGTTAAAACGTGGTAGGTTTGAGCTTGCAAATGGTGGCACAATATTTTTAGATGAAATTGGTGAAATTGACCAAAGTGTACAAATAAAAATTTTACGCATACTTCAAGAAAAACAATTTGAACGGGTAGGTGGAGAGCAAACAATCTCTTGTGATGTGCGTGTTGTTGCAGCAACAAACCGTAACTTAGAAAAAGAAGTAAAGGAAGGAAGGTTTAGAGAAGATTTATACTATCGATTAAATGTAGTAAATATTTTTGTTCCGCCTTTAAGAGAGAGAAAGGATGATATTCCGCTTCTTGTGACAAGCTTTTTGTCTGAGTTTAACAAAGAAAACGACAAGAACATCGAAAGCTTTGATGCAGAAACGAGGCGCCTTCTTTACGACTTTGACTGGCCTGGAAATATTAGACAACTTCGAAACTGTGTTGAAAGTGCTGTTGTAATGTGCTCTGGAGATACTATTACTATTGATGATCTACCCCCCACAATTTCTAGCTTAAATAAAGATGCGCGCATATCAATTCCTATTGGTATCACAATGGATGAAGCCGAAAAAATAATTATTACAGAAAACCTCTCTAGAAATAAGGGAAACAAAACAAAGACTGCTGACACCCTAGGCATTGGAAGAAAAACCTTGCACAGAAAATTAGATGAATGGAGCGAAAACTAATTTTCTGTGTGTAAAGATCATGCTGCAAGGATGCAGCATACATGACAGCGAGTTTTATGCTAATCACTTACCTTCAGTATTGAAAACTCGGAAGCTTTTGAATCAGGGACGATTCAAAAACGCATAAAAACCTTGCACAGAAAATTAGATGAATGGAACGAAGTTAATTGGCAATGTATAATTTATAATGCACATCTTGTGACAATAATAATAATTATTTTCTACATTTTTCACATTGTGTAGCAGAAAAAAAGATTTTTGAGTTTGCGTCTAGTGATTCAGTTACAAATACATTTCCGCCAATAGTTGAGCCTTCACCAATTGTTGTTTCGCCTCCTAATATTGTAGCCCCTGCATAAATTGTAACATTATCGCAAATGGTTGGGTGGCGACGTACATTCTTTAATCTTTGCCCTCCGCGTGTGGAAAGAGCACCGAGTGTCACACCCTGGTATATTTTTACATTAGATCCTATTAAACATGTTTCACCTATTACAACGCCGGTGCCATGGTCTATAAAAAATGAATCACCAATTGTTGCTCCTGGGTGAATGTCTATGCCTGTTCTGGAATGCGAATATTCAGCCATAATTCTTGGAATAAACGGAATGTTTTTTTTGTATAGTTCGTGTGCAATTCTGTGCACAAGAACTGCATAAAATCCAGGGTAGCTTAAAATAACTTCATCTAGATTGTAGGCGGCAGGGTCTCCATCAAATCCTGCCTGTGCGTCTAAATATAGTTTTTCGCGTATTTCCTCTATACTATCAAAGAAGTCTTGAGTAAGTTTTGCTGCTTCCAATTTTCTGTTTTCCTGTTTTAATGCTTTTTCAATTTGCTTTTCCATTTTATGCTGCAAGTATGTAATGGAACATTTTTGTGGTCCATAGTGTTCAGGAAACAAAACTATTCGTATACTGCGTAAGAGTCCAATCGTGATAGACCTGCTGGGAAAGGAGAGTGTACTCATTTATATATCCTCATGTGTAAAAAGTTCTGTAGATAGATATCGCTCCCCTGTATCAGGTAGAATAACGACTATATTTTTTTCTTTGTTTTCTTCTTTTTTTGCTAGTACTACACTCGCATGTAATGCCGCTCCTGAGGAAATTCCTACTAAAAGACCTTCAGTTTTTGCCAAAGTTCTTGTAGCATCGTATGATTCCTCTTCTGTAGCAGTTATAAAGCTATCACAGATATCTTTATTAAAAATATCAGGTGAAAATCCTGCCCCTATTCCCTGTATACCGTGTTTTCCCTTTTCGCCTTTTGTAAAAAATGGTGAACCAGTAGGTTCTACACCGACTATTTCAATTGAAGATTTTTTTGATTTTAAAAACTCTCCCGTACCGGTAATAGTTCCTCCTGTGCCGATTCCTGCAACAAAAATATCTACATTGCCGCCCATATCATTCCAAATCTCGGGACCAGTTGTTTTTCTGTGGCTTTGTGCATTTGCACTATTCGTAAATTGTGAAGGCATAAAGCTATTATCATACTTTTCTAATAATTCTTGTGCTTTTTCAATAGCGCCAGGAATCCCTTTTGCAGCTTCAGTTAATACGAGCTCTGCACCATAGGCTTGCAGTATTTTTCTTCTTTCAATACTCATACTTTCACTCATAGTTAAAATTAGCTTATAGCCACGGGAAGCACAAAGGGCTGCAAGTCCAATACCAGTATTACCACTTGTAGGTTCAATTATAACAGTATCTTTTTTAATAAGACTTTTACCTTCTGCCTCGTTAAGCATGTATAATGCAGCTCTGTCTTTTACGCTGCCAGATGGGTTAAAAAACTCCACTTTTGCAAATATATTTGCAAACAAGCCATAATGCTGCTTAAGTGCTTTAAGCTCAATCAAAGGAGTGTTTCCAATAAGCTCAGAAATGCTGTTGTATGTTTTCATAAGGATTCCTTTTTATGTATGATTACTATAATTATATCATACATAAAAAAGATGTCAAGCAATTCGGTTAGTCTTTGCTGTGTTGTAATATTAATTTCTTTATGGTTGACATTAATTAATATATATAGTACTATATCATCATAGAACATAATGGTATCCTCAAAGTGGAAGTCGTTCAAACGACTTCTTTTTTTTACCCGAGTGCTCTCAGAGAAATGATAGTATTACTTTGTAATGATATCATGAACAGTATTTTACTGTTCCTTTAAGTACTTTACTGAGTGCCATTAACACAATTTTTAGGAAATTAATGGAATACGTATCGCTCGAAAAACAAAAATACTTCGCTGAATGTCAAAAACTTATAGAAAGCATTGGCTATGTAATTGTTGAGTTCCATATTGTTCCAGCAAAAAATACCATAAAAGTTTCTATAGTAATCAGTCATAAATGTGAAATTACAGCTATTGGTATAAATGATTGTGCAAAGGTCCATCGTTTGTTGCTACCTTTTCTAGAAGAAAATCTACACTCAGATGATATTCAGATGGAGGTAACCTCTCCTGGTATGGAAAGAACTCTAAAAAATGCAGCGGAGTTCTCACTGTTTCTTGGTAGAGCTGTCAAGGTGTGGCATACAGAAATTTCTGATTGGATAAATGGATTGATACTAAGTGCTGATGATAAATCAGTTACAGTAAAAATAGATGGTACGGGCGAAGAAAAATCGTTCCCGTATGAGAATATAGCAAAAGCTAAACTATTACATATGGAGGGCTAGTATGGCATCTAAGATGGCAGAAGCAATTCAACAGCTAATTCAAGACAATGGTTTAACTGAAGAAGCAGTTTTAAAAACAATTGAAAGCACTATTAAAGCAGCATACAAGCGAAAGTTTGGAACATCAGAAAACTGTTTAGTAGAGTTTGAAGATGACTTAAGTGATGTAACAGTATATTCACGTAAGATGATTGTCGACGGAGTATATGATCCAGTTACAGAAATTGAACTCGAGGAAGCACTCGAAATGAGCCCTGATTGTGAAGTGGGCGATGAAATTGATATTGTAATTGATCCAAAAGATTTCGAACGCTCAGCTGTGCAAACAGGAAAACAAATCGCACACCAATCTTTAACTGAGATACAAAAAGACACACTTTTAGCGGAATACAAAGATAAAATTGGTGAAATTATGATTGGTTATTACCAACGGGAAAAGAATGGAAACATTTATCTTGACCTTGGCAAGGTAGAGGGAATTTTACCTGGAAAATTTCAATCACCGCGTGAATCATATACAAAAAATGATAGAATTAAAGCACTTATAGTTGATGTTAAAAAAACAGGTACTGGGTTGCAAATTGTGCTATCTAGATCTGACCCTGAGTTTGTACGATCTATTATAGAATTGGAAGTACCTGAGATTTATGATAACACAATAGAAATTATGAATATTGTGCGCGAAGCAGGGTATAGAACAAAGGTTGCGGTTTCATCTCGCCGCGAAGATGTCGACCCTGTTGGAGCTTGTGTTGGGTTAAAAGGTGTTCGTATTCAGTCAGTTATTCGCGAATTAGAAGGCGAAAAAATTGATATTCTTCGCTATGATCCAGATCCAAGAGTGTTTATTAAAAATGCATTATCTCCTGCTGATGTTACGGGTGTTGTAATTTTGGACGAAGAAAAAAGAACTGCTCTTGCTGTGGTACCTGAAGGTCAATTTTCACTTGCAATTGGTAAACAAGGACTAAACGTGCGCCTAGCAAATAGACTTGTTGACTGGAATATTGATGTAAAAACTGAAGAGCAATACGAAGATATTGACACATTGCTTGCAGAATCTCGAAGGGCTGCTCAAGACTTGTTCTCTACTGATGATAACGATTATGAGATTTCAACAGTTGCAGAGCTTCCAAATGTAGATAAAGATATTGTAACAATTTTAACAAATAATAATATTGTTGATATTCAAGATTTTTTAAATGCTCATGAAGACGGAAGTTTAGAGAAAATTGACGGAATAACGAGTGAAAATATTACTACTATTGTTTCTTTAATAGAGCAAAGTGTTGAGTTTGTGGAAGAAGAAATTCAAGATGAAGCTCCTGAAGTAGAAGAAAATCAAGTTGAAGAAGAAGTAGTAGAAAGTGGTGAAGAAAACCAAGACGAAGAAGAATTTGAGTGCCCTGAATGTGGCGCGTCTATAACAACCGATATGGCAAATTGTCCTAATTGTGGTATTGGTCTTAGCTTTGAGTACGAGGATGAAGAGTAGGGTAATTAATGGCAGATGAATCAGAAAAAAAAGTAGCAAAAGCACGTATTATTAAGAGGCATGATGCACAAGAGACTGCTCCTGTGTCTGAAGCCGCGTCTCAAGGTGCAGGCGAGAAAAAAAAGGTAGTTGTAATTAAGAAAAAACCTGCAAGCGAATCTCCTGCAGCTGAAAAAAATGATGCAACTAAGCCAAATATAACAGTTTCGGTAAAAAAAACATCTCCTCAAAAGCCGAACGTACCAGAGCAAAATGCTTCAGGAGCTCCGAAAAAACCTGTAGTTAGTGCACAATCTAATCACGGAAAAAGAGTTAGCTCATTTGAAGAATTAAGTCCTTCTCGACCAAACGTTAAAGCAGGAAATCTAGATAGATCTGCCCAACGCAGCGGAAGGCCTCAAGGAAATCGAAGCGGAGGCCCTGGATTTACTGGAGCTCAAGCAAGAGAGGGATTTCAAAAAAGAGGGGAGCGTCCACAAGGACAAGGTGGCTATCAAGGTGGAAGACCTGGTGGTTATCAAGGAAATTCTCAAGGACAAGGTGGCTACAGAGGCCAAAGACCTGGTGCTCCTGGGCAAGGTCGTCCCATGGGGCAAGGTGGGCGAGGACCTGGACAAGGTGGCTACCAAGGTGGAAGGCCAGGAGGCTATCAAGGCGGTAGACCTCAAGGCGGAAGGCCACAAGGACAAGGTGGTGCACCAGCACCTTTAGTTGATGCAAAAAAAGCACCTACAAAAAAGACATTTACTAAGAAAAAAGCTGTTTACATGCGTAAAGATCGTGAACAGGATTTAGAAGATAAATTATTTAATCATAAGAAAAAGCAAGTTACAAAGACTAATCCTATTCCTGAAAAAATTGAAATAATGGAAACTATTTCAGTTTCAGATCTTGCTAAAAAAATGAACTTAAAAGCCTCTGAAATAATTGGCAAATTGATGTCAATGGGAATGATGGTGTCTATCACCCAGTCAATTGATTCTGATACTGCAACACTTCTCGCTTCCGAGTATAATTGTGAAGTAAAAGTTGTAAGCTTATATGATGAAACGGTTATTGCTACTGAAGAAGATTTAGCAGAACACATGGAAGCTCGGCCTCCAGTTGTAACCATAATGGGACATGTTGACCATGGTAAAACTAAAACTCTTGATGCAATTAGAAATGCGAACGTTGTTGCAAGTGAGTTTGGTGGAATTACACAGCACATTGGTGCCTATATGGTTGATACTCATCAGGGTCAAAAGGTTACATTCTTAGATACTCCTGGACACGAAGCTTTTACAATGATGCGAGCTCGTGGTGCAAAAGTTACTGATATTGTTATTCTTGTAGTTGCAGCAGATGATGGTGTCATGCCTCAAACTGTTGAAGCTATTGACCATGCAAAAGATGCTGGAGTTCCAATTATCGTAGCGGTAAATAAAATGGATAAGCCTGAAGCAAATCCAGATAAGGTAATGACACAACTTTCTGAAATGGGTCTTATGCCTGAAGACTGGGGTGGAAGTACACAATTTGTTAAAATTTCTGCGCTAAAACAAGAAGGTTTAACCGAACTTCTAGATGCTGTTTTATTACAAGCTGAAATCCTTGAACTTAGTGCAAACCATAGTTGTCGAGCAGAAGGAAAAGTCATTGAATCAAAAATAGATCATGGGCGTGGGGTCGTAGCTACTATTCTTGTAGAGCGAGGAACACTAAAAACTGGCGACTCATATGTTGCAGGTATTTACTCTGGCCGTGTAAGAGCGATTTTTAACGATTTAGGTGAAAAAATTGATGAAGCTACTCCTTCAATGCCAGTTGAAATTTTAGGTCTTGAAGCTATGCCAGATGCAGGAGATCCATTCCAAGTTACCGAAAATGAAAAGGTAGCAAGAAGCATTTCTTCTAAACGACAAGAGCTTAAACGATTTGAACATGCAAAAACAGTTAAAAAGGTTACACTCGATAATCTTTATGATACTATTGATGCAGGTGGAATACAAGAACTTAAGGTTATTATTAAAGCCGACGTACAAGGTTCTGCAGAAGCAGTTAAACAGTCTCTTGAAAAATTATCTACTAGAGACATTCGCCTCAACGTTATTCACTCTTCAGCGGGTGCAATTAACGAAAGTGATGTTATGTTAGCTTCAGCAGACTCAAATGCAATTATTATTGGATTTAACGTTCGTCCTACTCCAAAAGCAAAACTTCTTGCAGAGCATGAAAAAGTTGACATTAGAAAGTATAACGTTATCTATAAAGCTGTGGAAGAAATTACACTTGCTATGGAAGGTATGCTTTCACCGGATCTTAAAGATGAAGTTATTGGTATGCTCGAAGTTCGTGATACGTTCAAAGTGCCAAAAATTGGTGTTATTGCTGGATCATATGTTACACAAGGGCTTATTACAAGAACTAGCAGCGTAAATATTATCCGTGATGGTATAGTAATTTACTCAGGCAAGGTAACATCTCTTAAACGATTCAAAGATGATGCAAAAGAAGTAACTACGGGATATGAATGTGGTGTCGGAATTGATAAGTGGCAAGATATTCAAGTAGGTGACCAATTTGAAGTATACAAACAAGTGGAAGTAGCTAGAAAACTTGGTGAAACACTTGAAGAAGAAGCTAAAAAAGCTAAGTCAAAGAAAAAAGATGAAGCTGAATCAGCTGGAGATGAATAAGCATGGGTGAGTTTAGACTCGTTCGTCTCGGAGAACAAATCCGAGACGAAATTTCCAAAATGGTTATGCAAGGTTATGTAAAAGATCCGCGAGTTTCTACTTTTTTAAGTATTAACAGAGTTGAAGTTACTCGTGATCTTAGCTTTGCTAAAGTGTATGTATCAAGCTTTATGAAAGATGCCTCCATCGAAAAAGGTGTAAAAGGGCTTCAAAGTGCTGCAGGGTACATTCAAACTTCTTTAAGCAAAAAATTAAGTTTGCGCCAATTTCCTCGTCTTACGTTTGTAGTAGATACAAGCATAAGAGATGGCATGACTATGGTGCAAACATTAAATGAACTTGAAAAAACACACGAGGATAATTCCTAATTAGGAATTGCGAATTAGGAATTAGGAATTGCAAACATCAGGAATTGTGTTATATGCAAAAAAGCGTGGTCCCACTAGTTTTAATTCTCTTAACAAAATAAAAAAATCATTACAAACAAAAAAAGTAGGTCACACTGGAACATTAGATAGTTTCGCTGAAGGCCTACTTGTTGTTATGGTTGGAAGTCTTACACGTCTCGCATCCCACGTAACAGCTTTTGACAAAAAATATGAAGCTATTATTTCATTTGGTACAGAAACAGATACCTTAGACCCCTTTGGTGAAGTTATTCAAAGTACACAGCTCCCTCTTTTAGATGATTTTAACATAGCTTTCAAAAATCATACAGGATCATTACAACAATTTCCCCCACAATATTCTGCTATTCATATAGATGGTAAAAGAGCTAGCGATATAGCACGATCTGGAAAGACCATTGAAATGCCTTCTAGAGAAGTTACTGTTTTTTCATCTCAAATTCTTGATGTAAAAGAAATTGACGGTAGGGTACAATATGCTCATGTTGCATTTCATGTATCTAAGGGTACTTATATTCGAAGTTTAGCAAGAGATATTGCAAAGATGTGTGGCTCTTGTGCTCACCTCATTGCACTTCGCCGCAGCGCTGTTGGATCTTTTTTATTAGAAAATGCTGTCGGCTATGAATCTATGAGTCCTTTTACAATTTTGCAAGCTGTCGAAAACCTTTCAATAGGCGAAAATATTTCTGCAAAAGATACAAGCGAAGACACGCTTAAAGCTATTCAAAATAATCTTAAATCTATGACAAAGCCCTTAGCTATTGAATGTGGTATGCAGATAGCAGTGTTAAAAAACGATTTTGACTTTCACTATTTTAATGGAAAACCTTTAAAAAAAGCTATGTTTGCTATTGATGATCTAATAGAAACAAATTATGCCGTCTTTGACGAAAAAGAAGTTTTTATTGGCGTAGTAAAATATGAAAAAAACCGCTTTTCATACGGATATGTAATCCCTAGATAATTCCCAATTCCTAATTATTATTAAATTAAAAAAAAATCTGTGCAATTCTTGTGAATACATAATTTTAAAAGGTATTTTTTTGTAATAATATCACTTGTCATGTTTTCTATATAGAGTTATACTTATAGT
>CAYJFX010000048.1:0-14909 GCA_964369735.1 uncultured Treponemataceae bacterium | reverse complement strand
AAAATACGGTCAACGTGGTGCACGTAGAAGATTCCAATTCAGTAAACGTTAGTCACTTGACCGTAACTGGAATAAAACAAGTCTCAAAGGATGTAATGCAACTTGCAACTTCCTCTGGGACTTTTTTTTTAAGACTTAGTTATCTTTCTCATATCAGGTTAGAAAATATTGATGTAGAAGTTAGCTTTGATGAAGAAGACCAAAAAGATATAATTGAAGCTGCACTTACCTTTGCCTGCGAGCAAAAAGCAGTGTCATATTTAGCTCGCTCAGAACACTCACGTTTTATGCTTGAAACAAAGCTTTTTAACAAACAACATTCAAAAAACTCCATAAAGCAATCTCTCGATTATCTTGAAGCACGCGGGTTTCTAGATAATAGGCGATTTGCAACTGCATGGCTTAGAAATAGGAGTATAACAAAGTCGGAAGGACCAGGTCGATTACAGATTGAATTATCAAAAAGGGGCGTGAGTCGCGATATTATCAATGAGGTGCTTGAAGAGTATTTTAGTGAAAATAATATTGAAGATTTATTTAATGCCACTGTCGAAAAGTTAACGAGGCTTGGCAAAACCGGTGATAAACTCCAACAAGCCCTTGTAAGACAAGGGTTTGACTGGAAAATGATAAAGAAAATCGAATTAAAATAATATTATTTTTTTATTCGCTCCATGGCAATATTAATTAATGATGTGAATTTTGTCGAATCTTCGGGTAAATTGGCATAGCCCACGCGGGCGCTAATATTTGCTATAACTCCAGAGATCGAAAACGGCTGAGATGCTAAGCCTTTTATGCGTTTAATAACACCCTCTGTTGCAGCGAATGGAATATCACCTTCTAAAAACACCACAAATTCATCGCCGCCTAAGCGTACCACAAAGGCATCTTTTATATTATATTGCAGCCGCTTTGAAAATGCCACTAAAAGCTCATCGCCTTTTACTTTTCCATTTTTAGCTTCAAATTCATCGTGGCCTTTTAAAACAATGTACAATAAGGTTGCTTGTGATTTTTCATCGAGCATAGTTTCTAGCTTCTTTTTACTATATGCGCCTGTTAATGAATCTATATATAATTCATATTCAAGTTGCTGCTTTGATAGTTCTTTTCTTTGCTTTAGTTGTATGTATGCATAGTAAAAAAAGCGCATTGACAAAAATGTTAAAATAAGAAGAACAGGATTTATTACAGAGAAAAAAGGTAAGTATAGGGTAAAATTAAGAGTAGATCCTGCAACCGTTATGGATTTGTTTACCGAAAAAATATTGTCAGTTACGGGGCTTTTTTTGATAGTTGAAAATGTGTCATTTTCAATTACGCTCAACTCATAATTGTATCCAAGCTGTTCTAAATTTTCAAATTTAAATTTATTGGCTAGAGTGTCGATAGAAAAAGCCATTGTTATAAAGCCTAAAAAATCTTCAGTTTTTGTTGAAGTTTTACTAATAATAGGGTTTTTAATAACAAGCCAATGAATGCTACTGTTGCTATCTTTATAAGTGTAGGTTAGGCTTTTATTTGAGGCTGCAGCTCGTTGGCTGTAATGACTTTCTTCAGGTTTAAAAAAGCCGTTGGTTCCAACCATGTGCTTATAGTTTTCATAGGGGTAAACAAATTGTACTGACCTTGAAGGAGTATAAGAAAGAAAATCAAATGCTTGTATGTTGTGTGCACTGCGTGCACTTGCATTAAATTGGTTTTGGGTAAAGCTAGAATTATTTCGAAGAAAATCCATTTCTGGTATCTCACTCGCATACAGTAGTGAATCTACACTTTGTCCGATTATTCCTGAATAAAAATCTGCTATAAGAGTAGCTGTCTTGAAGTTATGCCGTATTACAAAAACAGCGATAATGAGTGTTAGCACAATGCTAAAAATAAGAGTTCGCTCTGATAGGGTTTTAAAATACTTCATGTAACCTTCCAATAATAAAATATCAAAAATGATACTTCATTATCGGCTTATTTATACAGTGTATTTATAATATCTTGAGGTTTGTTTGAGCAAATTCCAACTACGCCATTTGAAACTAATTCATGTGCTTTTTGTCCATCGTCTACGGTCCAAACCCAGACTTCAGCACCTTCGTTTCCTGTATAGTCTTTCCAGTTTGGTTTTAACACATCTGGTTTACAAAATATCCGACCCTTTCCACCTTTTACCCAAAAATTTGATTTTGGATTAGTGTCATAAATGAGAGCTGTAGGAATATCGCTGTATTTCTTAAATTGCTTTACCGCTAAAGGATTAAATGAAGATGCTACAAATCTATCGGGATTCTTAGGATGTTTTTCTTGGGCTTCTTTTAAAACTTCTGCTGTTTTCTTTGCTACGGCAGTACAGCGTAATGTATCAATTTTTATTTCTACATCAACATATATATCTGCTCCTAAAACATCTAATACTTCTGATAATAATGGTAGTTTTTCTCCAGCATATTCTTTTGAAAACCATACTCCAAAATCATACTTTAAAAGGTCTTGATAGTTTGATTCTTCTATAGTTATGTCAGGTGCACTTTGCGGTGCTGTCATATCTTTTGTAAAAAGACGACCTGTTCGTAAAATTGACTCATCATGAATTACAACGAGCTGTCCATCCTTTGTTAGGTGCACATCTAGCTCAACGCCAGGAATTCCCAATTCTTTTACTTTCTTAAAAGCAGCTAATGTGTTTTCTGGAGCTATCGATGAAACTCCACGGTGTGCAAATAAAAACGGCTTTTTTGCATGTGGAAATGTATTAGTGTTTTGTAAATTTTCTGTTTTCATGTTGTAATTATAACAAAACCATGCTACACTTGTATATAGGATAACTAATGAAATGCGAAATAAAAATATTATTACGCCAAAGTAAAAACGGCTAAAAAAGCAACATCAAAAAGTGATGTTTTAAAAAGTGAAATTTTATGGGAGTAAACAAAGATGAGTAAAAATAATGATGGGTTTAAAAAATATTTGCCAATTACTTTTTTAATTGGGGCAGGCTTTTTTACGATGGGTCTTATGGACCCCTTGTATGATAGCTATGTAACCATTTTTTTAAGTCAATACATCCCATATAAATGGCTTGTTGGTATGTTTATGGCTTTGGACAATGCTCTAGCAATTTTTTTAATTCCGCTTGTGTCTGCATGGTCTGATAATACTCGCACACGAATTGGGCGACGCATGCCATGGATTATTGTGTTATTACCACTTTCTGCGCTATTTTTTAGTTTAATTCCCTATGCTGCCCGATCTTCATTCGTAGCTCTTGTTGTTGTGCTTGCTTTGCTAAATCTTTTTAAACAATCGGTTAGAGGGCCTGTTGTAGCCCTAATGCCAGACGTCGTTCCACCAGAGCATCGCTCGGAAGGTAATGGAGTAATTAATACCATGGGTAATATTGCTGGTATAGTAGGGACTCTCTTTTTAGCTCGGCTAATGGACGTTGACCTTGTGCTGCCAGTACTTGGTGAAACGAAAGACGCTCTTTCATTCCCTGTCGCAGGGGTGCTCGTATTTTTAGCTGCCATAATGCTCCTTTTGTTTGTTAAAGAAAATAAATCTCAAGGCTATATCCAAAACTCAACTGGAAATGAAAGGGAAAAAGAAGAAAAAATTCCTTTCCTAAAAAGTTTAGCACTAGTACTAAAAGGAACTCAAAACGAAAACGGGAAAAAAGCTGACAGAAGTTCTTTCTTTGTTCTTTTATCATTATTTCTTTGGTTTATGGCTTACCAAGGATTGGTGCCCTATGTTGCCGAATATAGTATCTTAACCTTTGATATTTCAATGGGCAGCGGAGCCTTTGCAGCTGGGATGGTTGCAATTGCATCGGCTATTTTTGCCATTCCTATGGGTTACGCAGCTAATAAATGGGGAAGAAAGCGCATGATTCGCCTTTCACTTGTCGGCGTAATTGCCGTTCTTGCAGCCCAATTTATATTTGCTGAGCTTGTTATCAGACTAGGTCTTACCGGTGGGCACCTTGTATACATCTTTTGGGCTTTGATGTTTTGTTTTGGTATTTTTTGGATTTGCATTGTTGCAAATTCTTTTCCTATGCTATGGCAAATGGCTGGCTTTGCTAGAATTGGTTTATACACAGGGTTGTATTATACTTTTTCGCAAGCTGCAGCAATTTTGGCACCATTCTGTGGTGGCCTTATAATTGATCTTGTGAGCTACCGTGGTATTTTTATTTATGGTGCAATATTTTTTGCTCTTGCCTTTATTACTATGGGTTTTGTAACGAGCGGAGAAAAGACAGATAAAGCAGTTGAGTAGAACTTTTTATTTAAAATATCTCAAAATACGGATTGACTTTTTATGGTAAAATTAATACTATCATAGCATGTGGCCTTAGAAAATATTTTTTTGTTTTACTGGTTATCAAATGAGCTATAGTGGTTTAACAATGTATTATTACTTCGAGGCCTATGTGATTCATCTCCTAAAAGGATATTTTTTTTCTAGGAACTGCCTACATGAAACCAAATAACAAAAATGCGCGCCTTAGTAGAACAATAATTGTTGTTATTCTTACCTTTATTATAGGTGGATTAACTAATTGGTTTAAGACTGCAGCCGCAGAAGCGGTGCAAAATTCTACCCGTAGCGAAATGGAAGAAGTTGTAACACAGATGCAACTTCAATTAGAGAGTGTGATTGCAGAAGGAAGGAGGGGTTTAAATCTCCTTTCTAAGTATGTTACAGACGCTAATATTACAATCGAATCAGCCGCCGAATTTTTTCAAAATCAATCACATGTAGAAGAATTTTATAATCTATATTATGTAACCCCTGATGGTTCTGGTGTATCAATACACAATACAGAATATATTTTTACCGAAAGTGAATTATTTATTCAGGCATTAAAAAGCGAATTTTGTATATCAAATCCCCATCTAAGTGAATATAATAACACACTTGCCTTTGATATAGCTGTCCCTGTGTTTCACGAAGATACCGTTACTGCAGTGCTTCTTAGTGAAGTTCGTTTGGAAAATTTTTTTGAAATACTACGAAGCGTAACAAAGGGGCAGGGAGAAGCCTTTATCATCAATCATGATTTCAATCGTGTTTTTTCTACTAGTTATGCGAAGGCCAATACCTCTATACTTGAAGTTGAATTGCGCGAAAAGAATCCGGAGCGCATAAAAGAAATTCAGAGTGATATTCAGCAAGGAAAAAATGGTAGTTTTTTTTATGACGATGATGCTGGTAATAATATAATGGTGTATATTCCGATTTCAATGACAAACTGGACTTTGGCTGTAAGTGTTGAAACTGCACTCATTAATAGTGGACTAGTACATGCAGTTGGGATGCTGAGTATTATGTGTGATATAATTTATTGGTTTTTAATAGGACTTATATGTTATACGTCATATTACTATCTACGTTCAACTAAAGCGCTTGAAAAAACCGCGTACTATGATCCGTTAACGGAGTTGCCAAACTTAGCAAAGTTAAAAATTGATATGCATCATGTTTTGCACCATAATAAAGGCAAAGAATATACTATTATAGTGTATGACATAGAAAATTTTAAAGCCGTGAATGAGATTTTTGGGTATGAAATAGGAGATCGCATTCTAAAGGGTATGAAAACGCTTAAAGTTGCATTAGCTGAACCTACGCTAATGATTTCGAGAATTCATGATGATAAATTTGCAATGTTTGCTGGGAATCACTTTTTAGATGATTTTGATGAATTAACACGAAAACGCATTGCTCATTATGCAAAAGAAGTTCCAGAAGCTTATTATTATCATGGAATATTTAAGTGCGGGCGCTATCATATTCCAAAGGGTGAAACGGATGTCGATGCAATTTTAATGAAAGTTGCTCTTGCGCATAAAACAGCAAAAGAAACAAAGGGACTTATAGCATGTGATTATGATGAAAAATTTAGAAGCCAACTAAAGAGGGAATCTGAAATTACTGCAAAAATGCATCCTGCAATTGAAAATAATGAGTTTAAGGTATTTTTACAGCCCAAATTTAGTGTAAAAGATAATAAACTAATAGGGGCGGAAGCGCTTGTTCGATGGATTGAAGATGATGGTACAGTAATATTCCCCAATGATTTTATTCCTTTATTTGAGAGAAATGGGTTTATTGTAGAGCTAGATAAATATATACTAGAAAAAGTATGTGTGACGCTACAAGATTGGATGGGTGCAGGTAGTAAGAATTTAGTTGTTTCTGTAAATTGCTCGCGCCTTAATTTAAAAAGTAAGCTATTTGTTGAAAATATTATTACAATTGTTGATAAATATAACATACCTCATGAATATATTGAAATTGAACTTACAGAATCAACTGCAACTCAGTACGAAGATAGAATTGAAAAACTGTTTTTTGATTTGCGAAATGCTGGATTTAAGATTTCAATAGATGACTTTGGGGCTGGTTATTCTTCTCTTGGTATGCTAAAAAATCTAAAAGCAGATACCATAAAACTTGATAGAAGTTTTTTTGCCGGTAATGAAGAATCGCTTCGAGGTGATTATGTTGTTGAACGGTTTATCGAGTTGTCACATGACTTAGATATGTATGTTGTAGCAGAGGGAATAGAAACTCTTGAGCAAGTTGAAACACTGCGAAAAATGAATTGTGATGCTGTACAGGGGTATGTTCATTCTAAGCCAATTTCAATATACGACTTTGAAGAAAAATATAAGGTTATAACGCGATAGGCAACATAATGATAAGGTGTTTTAAAGTGCATAAATACATCATTATGTGAAATAATTGAATACAATAAAAAAGACGGTTGTGTAAAAAACACCGTCCTTTTTATTTTTTCTAGGAGTTAAACCACTTCGATTGCACCGTGGGGTCGTATGCTCATAGCATATACGGGACTTAACTCGCCGCTAGCTTTATCGTATCCAAGGGCTTTTTCCATATATGCCGTGTATTCCTCTCGTAGTTCATTTGGAATAAATGCTTGTATAACACCTGCAAAACCGCCTCCGTGTATGCGGCAAGCACCTACACCTTTTTCTCTCAAAAAAATCTCGGTTAAAGCTAAACATACTGAAATGGGCTGTTCATGTGCATGGGCTGGGACAAATACATTTTGTAGCCATTTCCATGATGAATTTCCTGATTCCGTAATTAATGATAAAAACTTTTGAAAGTCTCCATTTTTTAGGGCTAAAACTTGTTCATCAACACGATCATTTTCTTCAATAAAGTGTACAGCTCTCATTACTGCACGGTCGCCACACTCTTTTCTAATTTTTACTAAGTTATCGCTTATATCCTTAAAGCTTAGACCTCTTAATGTTTCTTGCCCGAGAAGTTTTGCAACGGCCTTCATTTCGTTTGGAATAGATGAGTACTCTGCAGAAAGATCAGCATGACCTTTTCCGGTGTTTACAATCATAAGGGCATAATCTTGTTTTGCAAAGTCAAAAGGTACTTTTTCTACAATAGGTTCTGCAGGATTTTGAAAGTCCATTGCAACAAGACCTCCAACTGCACAGGCCATTTGATCTAAGAGTCCAGATGCTTTGTCCCAGTATTTGTTTTCTGCAAATTGCCCAATTGATGCATACTTACTTACAGGAATAGTACCATCGTTAAAAAGCTTGTCAAGAATAAGGCATAGCATCATTTCAAAGGAAGCAGAAGAGCTTACTCCTGCAGCAGGTATAACGTTGCTTGTAAGGCATGCATTAAAACCTCCAACCTTATATCCTCTGTCTTTAAACCCTTGCACAATACCACGTAAAAGTGCAGGAGAGCTTTTTTCATCTAAAATACGCTCGGTATTTGTTGTATCAATTACTATATCTTTATTGTAGGTAATGTCATGTATTGTAATTGTGCTGTCTCCCGATGGACACGCGGCTCCTATACAGTCTAATTGAATGCTTGCAGCAAGCACTTTGCCCAAGTTGTGGTCGGTGTGGTTTCCACCAATTTCACTGCGTCCAGCGCTTGTAAAAAAACGCAACCCTTCTTGCTCTTTATCTTTTTTAAAAAAAGCTTCCCATTCGTTTGCAAGGTTTGCATATCGTTCAAATTGCTTTGTAAGTGTTTTCTCATCTGTGCCATAAAGTTCTTCAAATAGTTTTCTTGAAAAATTCATTTTGTATCCTCTTGTTAGTTCTGTATTATTGGTGGTAATAATATGCTGGGTACTCCATATTAGTCGGGAGCCCTAGGCTAGATTGTATTGAATCAAGTGCCATTGCTTCTTTTGGGTTAAACAATGCCTTTATTGAACTTGAAAAATCTAAAAGATAGTTTGTTAGAGTTTTTTCTTCTTCGTAAGTGTAGTGCCATATATTCATGCTTTCGCCTTCAAAAACATTTACTTCCATGTCGATTATGGCATCCTCAAGGCTTGAAACAAAATCAATGAGCCCGTTTTCTTGCGCTTGAAGAGCTGTGTATATTCTTCCATCTGCAAGGGACCAGACTTTTTCTATGTCCATTTTTCTTGCATCAGATACAATCTTTGTAAACTGATTATATGCTTCATCTGCAATAGATTGCATAATTGCTCTATGCTCTTCTGTCATTGGACTGTTTATGTTCATCATATTTTTATTTCGACCAGCAGTAATTGTTGTCATACTTATACCATACGTATCCATTAGCTTTGTTAAATCAAATGATGAGCTTGATATTACACCAATAGAACCTGTGAGTGTATTTCTATTTGCATATATTACGTCCGCAGCACATCCTATATAATACCCACCAGAGGCTGCAAGGGGACCAAAATATGCCCACACTGCTTTTCCAGTTTTTTCTTTGTATTTTTCTAATGCAAGGTACACTTCATCAGATTGATACACTCCACCGCCTGGAGAGTTTATAAACAATAGGATTGCAGCATTATTTTTGTCATATGTGAGACTATCAATAGTGTCTAGAAGCCACGCGTGATTATAGTTAGCATTTTCATCTTGAATTACACCTTCAACATGCACAACGGCAATTGAGTCACCTCGAACAAATGGGAATGCATTGGTCGCACTATCCATACGAGTGGCTACTTCTGGGCTAGGTGATGGTACCTTAAACAAGTTTTCTGTTGGCCTAAAAAATATTTGAAATACAAATAATACTAAAGCTATCACAAAAAGGACAGCAAATACTATAAGACCTTGTTTAGCACCCTTGCTAAGTCCCGTTGTTGGTTTTGATGAAATTATTTTATCGTAGTTTTGCATAGTTCTCCTTTATCCTTCAATTGTTTGAATGCTTTCTTTGTCGCCAAAATCTTCAGGGCTTAGAGCCTTTCTATCAATTGCTGCTTTTTTTAGTGCTTTATATGCATTTGAAAATGATGTAGCATAATACGGAACGAGGATACTACCAAAGCACATTGAAATAAGTGATGGTATTAAAGAAAGTAATACATCGTTCATAGTACTTATGTTGCCTGTAGTGTACATTCCCCCAAAAAATATGTGTTGTGTAATTATGCCAGGAAGACCTAATAGAATATACCAACCAAAAAAGCTTAAGTGCATAAAGAATAAATCTCCCTTATAACCCTTTGTCATTTCAATGCTCATTCGTAATGCGCGGCGAATACCAACTTTTGGATTATCAGCAATAATAAATAGCAACTGGGAATACGCAAATAGTTTTACGATTCCTGGAATATAAAATAATAACATCCATAAAACTACCCATAACATGGCCCATAAATAACCTAGAATTCCCTTTGCCCACAGTGAAAACCCTTCAAAAAAGGTATTAATACTTACTTTTTTGTCATTACTAATAGCATAAAAAAAGTTTGTTCCCGCAGTTAGTACAACAACAAACAATACGAAAAAAATACTTCCTATGAAAATGCTCTTTGATGCAATGTTTTGCATGAGTGTAACTTGGGCTTCATAATCGTGTGTAGTTAGAGAAAAGTCTAGAGTAGGAAACACAAACCCGAACACGGTAATATTTGATAATATAGTAAAAAATAGTACAATGCCAACAATTAAAAATGAGGTACGGTAATTACCTTTTAATTGAGATAGTGCTTGTTTTTTGTATTGTTTTCGTTCAAACATGAGCTGCTCCTAATGCTAGCATGTGCTAGCTTTAAATAGTATACTAAAAGTATAGTATGTATAGAGATTTTATTCAAGATATTGATTCTTTTTTCTATAGAATAGTGTTATAGATTTTTTTCTCTTAATAGGTCGTTATAATAACGCTTTTCAATTTTTTCAAGCTCAATACCACTCAGCGCGAGTGTAGTGTGAAGTTTTTTAAGAGAGTCTTTTTCTAGAGTTTTACTTTGGACTTCACTGGTAATTTCCAGCTCTAAAAAATTACCCAAACCTGTAATTGTACAAAGTTCAAGTAGTACGCCATCATACTGCCATTGTAATACATGCTTCTCTTTTTTCGACACAACCCTAAAGCCTGCATCGTGCAAAAATGTTTCAAATGAGCTTCGATTGTCTATGGTAAACTCTTTTTCATCATTTACTTCATACGCAATGTTATTGGCAGAATTACGAACTTCTTTTTTTTTGTATGTTACTGTAAGCACTTTTGGTTTTTTGCCCAAAGAATTAACTGCACTCTCTTCTCTAATCCTTATTTGTACAGGGTTTTGCGATGGTTGATGCCAGTATACATCACTTTTATTTTTTTCACCTAAAAAGTGGGCAAAAGATTCAATGATAGTTTTTGTTTTTTCATAGTTATCAACATGGGCCTTTAATTCTATTTCGAACATATTTATATTTTACCATAAAAAAATACTTGCGAAAAGCCTCTTGTTAATGTATAATTAATGTATGTTTGAAGTTAGAGTAGAAACGTCGTTTTCAGCGGCACATTATTTAAAAAATTACGATGGAAAATGTGAAAATCTTCATGGTCACAATTATCGAGTATTGGCTTATGCACGAGGAAAAGATCTTCCTTCTGATGGAATTTTAATCGATTTTGGTGAAGTAAAGGCAGCACTTAAGGAAGTTTGCCGAAACCTAGATCATAAGAATCTCAATGATTTAGAAGAAGATGGACTCCTTGTTTTTAACAACAATCCAAGTGCAGAAAGAATTGCGGCATATATTTTTGATCAATTAGAAATGCTTTTACCTAAAAAAGATGCTGCTCGTTTGCATGCAGTTGATGTGTATGAAACACCAACAAGCCGTGCGCGGTATATGCGATAGTTAATTATACATTATTAATTACCTAGTCTTACTGGTATTCCCATTTTGTGCAAGTCTTCTTTTATGTCTGGAACGGTGTACTCCCCTGAGTGTACCATAGTCGCTATAAGAGCCGCATCTGCTAGGCCACCTTTAGAACCATCATCTAGTTTATCAGAAACAACATCGGCAAGATGCTTTACAATGCCACCGCCACCAGATGCAACAACAGGAACGCTAACAGCTTCTGCAAGCATCCTTGTGAGATTGAGCTCATAACCCGCCTTTGTGCCATCGGCATCAATTGAATTGAGCACAATTTCGCCAGCACCCAATTCAACGGCCTGTAAAGCCCAATCAAGCGCATCGAGCTCTGTTGCAGTTCTGCCACCATTAATATATACACGATAGCCCGATGGCATAGAATCATCAAGGGCTGCATCCATTCCAAGCACAATACATTGGTATCCAAATATTTTTGCGCCTTGAGAAATGAGAGAAGGGTTTTTTACTGCTTGCGAGTTTAAGCTTACTTTTTCAGCCCCTGCAAGAATGGTAGATTTTATGTCATCCAAAGTTGTAATTCCTCCGCCTACACAAAAAGGAATAAATACTTGTTTTGCTACACTTTTAATAAGTTCTAGTATGGGACCTCTACCTCGAGCCGATGCCATAATATCATAAAACACCAGTTCATCAACTCCTTGATTGTAGTATTCTCGCGCCATTTCTACAGGGTCTCCAATATCAACATTGTTTTGAAACTTTACTCCCTTTGTTGTTCTTCCATCTTTTACATCGAGGCATACAATAACTCTTTTTTTTAACATTAATTTACCCCTTCTTCGATTGAAAGATTAGCAAAGTTTTGTAAAATTTGTAATCCCATCTTGCCTGATTTTTCTGGATGAAATTGACACGCGTACAAATTATCTTTCCAAACTGCAGCAGGGAAAGGTATGCCATAATCACATATAGCGCTCGCAATAGAAGCATCCTTTGGTTGCATAACATAGGAGTGAATAAAGTAAAAGTCTGTATTGTCTGGGATGTCCTTAAAAATTGGGCAGTTATTTTGGAGCTTTGTATTGTTCCAACCCATATGGGGAATTTTTAAACCAGTTCCGCCTATAAGGTTTGAAAAATGGCGAATGGTTCCTGGTAATAAGCCTAGACATTGCGTGTCGCCTTCTTCAGAAAAATCAAAAATGATTTGCGAACCCACACATATGCCAAGAATAGGGGTGCCCTTTGCATGGAGATCCTTTAAAAATGAATCAAAGCCAGTTTTTTTTAATTCGCTCATTGCAAACTCTGCGTGTCCATCTCCTGGAAATAGAATTTTTGTGGCAGATGCAAGCTCTTGAGGTTTTTTAGACATAATATACGGAATATTAAGTGATAATAATGCATGCTCTACACTTTGAATGTTTCCTGCGTTGTAGTCGATAATTCCAATCATTTATCCATTATAGCAAGATATTAGCTTGCATTCAAGAGCTCGTTTAATACTGTCGATAAGTAACTATGACTTTTTCTGATGTTTTTGCTGTAATAAAAGAGCTAATTCTCGATTGGAGGCTCATCGTAGCCTTTGTGGGTGTATTTTTATATTTAAAATTTGTTTTTTATGTTTCAAAATACAAAAAAAAGCAAGATGTTAAACCAAAACGTTTTATTCGCAAAAAGACTCCCGCTGAAGCCGCTCCTTCGGGGGCAGAAGCTGCACAAGGAGCTGAAGCAACCTCTGAGGCACCTTCTGAAGATGAGGCTCTTGTTTAAAATGAGTGTTTCTGCTTATTTTATTTTCTAGAAATAAAGAATCATACATTTCCTTCATATCACTTTCTTCCCACATTCGAATATTCCATTTTTTAGCTGAAGCACTGTTTTTCATTGTTTGCAAAATGGCCATCGATTCTACAACACTGTATAGCTTTTTTGTTCTCTTAATAAATAAAAGGGCTTTGTTTGCATCAAGCGCTTCATTTATCGATGAGCCGTTACAAACATCGCAGCCGCTACATGCTGCTTGTTCTGCGCCTAGTGCGTCTAATAATACCTGTCGACGGCAGCTGGTGCTTTCTGCAAAGTCTGCTAATACTCGACTTCTGCTACCCTTGGCATATTTTTGAGCTATTTTACTGTCTAAGGGTGACCACAATAAAAGTGCCTTGGCAATAGACCCATCACGGCCACCACGCCCTGCTTCTTGAATATACGCCTCCGCCGTGCTGGGTGCCTCGTAATGGATTACTGTTTTAATATCTTTTTTATCTACACCCATTCCAAATGCACAGGTGCTTACAAGGATTGCATCTTTTTTTGGATAAAACCACTGTTCTATGCGTGTTTTTTCTTCTTTTGATAATCCCGCATGATAGAATTTTACAGTATCGCTTTCACCTTGCCGTTGTAAAAAATCTTGTAGCATTAGAGATAATTCTCTTGTTCGTTTTCTGCTTGAGCAAAATACTATAAGGGGGCGCTGCTCTTCCATAATACTCGCAATCAAGGCCTTTGATTTTGCACACGCCCACTTTACATAATAGTGTATGTTTTGCCTATCACTTTCACTCCTAATTATATGCGCCTCACCGTCAAACAAAACCTCTGAAACCCTATCTAATACCTCGGGCGATGCAGTAGCTGTAAAAGCGGTAACTACTGGAACTTGTAAGCGTTTTAAGAGATTCCCGAGTGTAAGATAGGCTGGCCTAAAGGTGTCTCCCCATTCAGAAACACAGTGTGCTTCATCAATTGCAATGTGAGATATATTGCATGTTTTTAATTGTTCTATTAGAGCTTCGTTTTGTAATACTTCTGGGTTTGCAAGAATAAATCGTGCACCATTTTTAATTTTTTCAAAATTGCTTTTTCGCTCCTCTATCGATTGCCCACCCCTAAACACTACAACCTCTTGCCCTCCTTCTTTCATCCTTCTTTCTTGGTCACTCATGAGAGCCAAAAGAGGGTAGAGAATTAAGGTAGGGCCAGGTAAAAACAGGGCGGGTACCATAAAGCAAAGGGACTTTCCCGCTCCCGTTGGGAGTAATACAATTTGATTTCCCCTCTCACCATTTTTTTCGGCATCAAAAATATTTTCCACAACCATTCTCTGCCACGGGTAAAGATACTTTATGCCATAGACTCGTTCAGTTTCAGTTAAAATAGGGTCAGGGTCTGATTCTGTTTGCTCCTGTTGGTCTATAAGGTTTTGCGGAAGCTCAACCGTTTGCAAAACTTGCTCGTATTCTTCAAAGTCATATTCATTGCTAACCACAAATATCCTCCATATATATTATAGTATTTCTTTTGCAAAATTCTTTATAAAAAGGAAAAAAAACGAGCAAAAATGAGCCATTTGGCACATATACAAACTAAAAATCTCGTGCTACAATTGCAATAAAATTAAAAAACGAATGGTGGACTAAACATGGAAAACAGCCCTCGAAACTGCAAGGAAAGAGCAACTGCAGCTGGCGATGATAGTTATGGTGAGATTATACGCTTACTTGAAGATGCTTCTGCCTAAGCATAAAACAAAAAAGTCTAAGCAACACGTAGGGATTTAGTGCAATAAACCCCTACATTTTTTTAAAAGTCTGCGCCATTCTTGCGATTAAACCCTTTAAAAAGTCACTTTTTCTCAAAAAGATCCTTCGACGGAATTTATTCTGAGCGAAGTCGAAGGACTCAAGCAATGACAGGAAAAGCTCAAGAATTTTTCACAAAAAACACTATAACTATAGTATAGGAAATTGCTTCTAA
>CAYJFX010000047.1:0-15040 GCA_964369735.1 uncultured Treponemataceae bacterium | reverse complement strand
AAAAAGCTAAGAAATCGTAACTGCGAATTCTTAGCTTTTTTTATTTTCTAACACTTTTACAGTAAAAATTCAACAAAGAAAGTAGTCATTTTTATAAAAAAAATCGATTTCGTATTTGGCTGTGACTGTAGAAATTTGGTCTAAAATAAATAATGGCGCATGATTCTACAATACCATTAAAATGTTTAACTAAATTTTGTAACCTTTAGCTCAATTATTCGTTTATTTAATACAGTGGTTTAAATGGTGTAGTATCCTAAAATTATTATGCTGTAGTTTGTTGTATTGAAGTTATTGCGCTAGCTTAATGAAGCGTTTTTTAGCTTTAATTTATTATAAGCAGGATAGTAGAATTGAATAAATTCAAACCAAGAAAACGCTCAAAGTAAAATAGCAGAGATTAATGAGAGGTGTTAATATTCAACTTGTATTAAATATCAGTTTGATACTTTGTTACCCAAAGCAACCTCATTTAATATAAGATGATAAGCAGGGGTATTTTTTATGAAAGTTTCAAAAGCTACTTTGTTAGTTTTAGTTGCTGTAGGTATTTTTGTTTCTCTTTATTTGGCGAAAAGAGTTCATAGCGAACTCAGAGAAAAAGAAAACGCTTTGTTAAGCCTTTATGCAGAACGCGTCCAAACATCAATAGAATCTTATGCTCAAATTGCTAAGACTTTTAAAATCATAATAGAAAACCAAGAGAGCGCTTTAAGCGACGAAGATTTTGAAAAACTAGCAAGCGTAATGTATAGTCCAGATGTAAATCAAACTATTGCTTTTTTACCTGATGGAATTGTATCACAAGTATTTCCTAAAAAAGATTATCACTACACTGTTGGATTTAATGTTTTTGAAGATGAGCGCACACGAGCGGATTCGGTTTTGGCAAAAGAATTAGGTGAGCTAGTTGTGTCCGGTCCATTCGAACTTGTTAATGGAGGATTCGGCTTCGTTATTCGCTCTCCAATATTTGTAAAGAATGAGTTTATAGGTTTTACAGCCGTATCAATGGATTTAGAACTTTTTTTAGACCGTGTTGGAATCACTAGCTTAGATGAATTCGGCTATAAGTATAAGTTGACTACAATGTACAACGGTGGAGAGAAAATTGCGTACGAAAGTAATAATTTCGATAAGAGTAAGGCGGTAAGTAATAATATACAAATAGAAAATAATTCCAACACCTTTACCTTCGAGCTATATATTGGTAATAGAGATGCTCAGATTTTTATACAAGTTTCTTTTTGGTTCTTTATTATATTTTTTATTAGTCTCATTATATATTTTCTATTAGCAAGATTCGAGCAAAACAAAGTAGATTTATTAAAAAAACTGGAAAAAGATCCTCTAACGGGTGCCTTCAATCGTACGAAGCTATACAGCTTCGCTGAATCAGAACACTGTGAAAATTTTGCATTGCTATTCATAGATCTTAATAATTTTAAGCCTGTTAATGATACCTACGGACATGAAATTGGGGATAAATTACTCGTGGCATATGTTCAACGGCTTCATTCACACATGCCAAGCAATGCTATTGTGCTACGCCTTGGCGGAGATGAGTTTATAGTGATAGTCCCAAATATTATTGAAGAAAATCTCCAAAGCATAGCCAATCGTGTAAAAAGTTTTTCTGAGGAAGCCTTTTCCTTGAATGGTAACAGCATATATATTTCAGCAAGTGTAGGTTACGTACTATCTTCTGAAGCTGACTCAATTGACGAACTCGTTGAAATTGCAGATAGAAAAATGTATTATGAAAAGCAAAAGGGAAAAATAACCGAAGAATTCTCCCTCGTCTCACATTAATAGAAACTTCTTATTTACTCTCGCTCATTTCACGTGTTTTCATTTTATTAAGTTCTCGCAAAAACCATATAAAAGTAATTGTCGAAAGCACTACCGAAAACACATCTGCAACTGGTTGAGACCAAATAAGTCCGTCAAGTCCCAGTGCTGCATTTAAAATCATTATTGCAGGAATGAATGCAAGCCCTTGACGGCACACTGATAAAAGAAGTGCAACAAGAGCCCTACCAGTAACTTGCATAAGCGTCATCACTATAAAAATTATTCCCAAAAATGGTGCTACAGATATTTGTGCCCTGAGCATTCTTACGCCATGAAAAATAATATCTTCATCATCTATAAAAAAACGAATGATGTGCTCTGCTCCAAAGAAAAAGAGTAAAAAGAAAAAGATACCAATTATAGTAAGTGCCCGTAAAGTATAATAAATTGCACTTTTGAGCCTTTTTGTATTTTGTGCACCATAGCAATACCCAAATAAGGGTTGTACCCCAGTGTTTACCCCCATGTAAATCATAATAAACATCATTACGACTTTCATAACAATGCCCATTGCTGCAACAGGATCATTTCCATATTCAACTAAATAAAGGTTATAAAAAATATTTGCAAAACTCATGAGTATATTAGACAGCGAGGCAGGAACCCCAATTGAAAGAACTTCTTTTGCAACACCATCACTAATTTTAAAATTCTTTATGTTAAGAGAAAGGTGTCCTTTTGATCGAGCAATTGCTATTATATAATATACCACCACCACCACATTCGCAAGAACAGTAGCAAGTGCAGCCCCTGCAACCCCGTACCCAAAGGTAAAAATAAATATAGGATCGAGTACAATATTAATAAGGGTGCTTATAATCATACCAAACATTGCTGTTTTTGCACTGCCCTCACTTCTAATAATGTATGCTAGAGATGATCCCATGATTATAAACGGAGCTCCCAAACAAATAAAAGTTAGATATCCCTTAACATATTGGTGTGCAGCTTCATTGGCGCCAGTAAATACCACAAGAGCTTCCATATTGAGGACCCCAAGTATAGCAACAAGAACGCCAAATACAAGAGATCCATAAAATGCAAAACTAGAAATGTTTGAAGCCCTTTTATAGTTTTTAGCACCTAAGTGTCTAGAAATGTTCGCGCTCGATCCAATTCCAAAGAGATTTCCAATTGCCATAAGTATAAAAAAAACAGGCATAGCGAGTGATACTGCTGCAACTTGATTTGGATCTCCTGTTTGGCCAATAAAAAACGTATCAACTAAATTATAAAGCACGAGAACAATCATTCCTATTATTGTTGGTAGGGCTAATGACCAGACTGCCCTAGGTATTGAGTAGCGCTCAAAAATGTCAATTTTATTTTGTTTCATCATATTCTCCATTTGTATCTAATGATTTTAGTATTTTCTGTAGTTTTTCAAAATAGTGCATTAGGTTAACTATTTCATCTCTCTTAAAATTTTTTTGGATAGATTGCTCAAATTCATCAATAATCATACCTGACTTCTCTAGAATTTCTACAGCTCGTTTTTTTAATATTATTTTTTTAAGGCGAGCATCAGATTTTACACTCTTTCTTTCAATTAAACCTAGTTCTTCCATGTGGTTTAGGCCCAAACTTACTGTAGGCCTCTTTAATCCAAACTCCGTTTCAAGGTCTTTTTGAAAAATATCTTTTTCACTTTGTTTAATAAAAAAAATGACATCCATCTGAAAGGCTGTAATATCTGCCCCAGCAATATGTCGGATTTTTTGTCCCATCAATCTTTTCATTAAAAGAGAAGTTTTTTTTAGCTCGCGACCAATAAAAAAGTGCTCCATATAACATCCTTATATTGTTTTATATAAAACTGTTTTATATAAAACAATATATAAGATTTAAGAAAAGATGTCAAGTAAAAAAAGATTTCATATATGTGTTTTCACACATAAAATATGGTTACACCATGAACTTTATCTACCCCACCATCCTTTAGCGCTCTGGCACAGCTTTCAAGTGTTGCTCCTGTTGTCATAATATCGTCAATTAATACAACCTCACGTGGGACAGTACTTTTTCCTTTAATAAACTTAAAGCTTTTATCGATATTTTCTATTCGTTCTTTTCTATTCCTTTTTTTTTGTTCATCTTTGGAGGTACGTACAAGAAGCTTTTGAACGGGTATATTACAATATGCTTGTAGGTACATGCATAACTCATCAATTTGATCCCACCCACGCTTTTTTATCTTTCCATTTCGTGGTGGGACTGGCACAACTGTGACATTTGCGTAATACTTTTGAAGAACACCTTCTATAGTTTTAGCAAATACAGGTGTTAACGATCTATTGTTCGCCATTTTCCATGCAAATAGTAATTCTTTTTTCCACAAAGTATACTGGTGAATGGGAAACACGCTTGAAAAATTTTTTACTATTTCACTTTTGTTGTGACATGGATTAGCGTTTTCAGACGACTCTATCTCTCGGCAATCAAGGCATGTATCAATCTCAGAGATTAAAAGCACACCACATGTTTTACACCGTTTTTCTCGTGGAGAATAATTATATATAATGTCTCTTTGACAATTTTTACATAGAGCAAGTCCATATGCTTGATTTCCACATGAAATACACTGAAGAGGAAAAGCTAAAGCAGAAAGCATATACGCAAAAAAACTTTTTATATAGTAATTGTATTTTAAAATACTCATGCATATATTATAGTGCTTTAATTCAAATTTTATACGCTATAGTTTATTTTGTTGATAAGGTATTTTTCCAGCGTGCTAGTAATTGGAGTGCTTCCAGGGGTGTAAGTGAATCAACATTACATGATAAAAGTTCATTTAAAACTAACTCTTCATCTGCAAAAAGGCCTAAAGCTGCTGCAGTATTTGTATTATTATCATTATCAGAAGGAAGCTTTGTTTTAGGCAATTCTGTCCATGTAGTTTTATATTGAAGGCTATCTAATATTACTTGTGCTCTATCAATAATTTCACTTGGAACCCCAGCAAGCCGTGCAACATGAATTCCATATGAGTTTTCTGTTGCACCAAGGCGGATTTTTTTTGTAAATATAATATGTTCATCTTGCTCTTTTACATCTAAACACAATAGGTTTAATTTTTCATGTGTGATGCGCGTAAGTTCATGATAATGTGTGGCAAAAAAGGAGCGAGCCCCTATTTCGTTCAATAAGTGTTCACAAATTGCCCATGCTATTGAAAGTCCGTCTTCAGTAGATGTTCCACGCCCAACCTCATCCATTATTACAAGACTTTTATCTGTGGCAGAGCGCAATATTAAAGCTGTTTCACTCATTTCAACTAAAAATGTTGATTCTCCGCGAGCCAGATTATCTGAGGCACCTACCCGACAGAATATTCTATCTACGATACCAATTTTAGCAGAAGTTGCAGGAACAAAAGAGCCAATTTGTGCTAAAAAAACGATAAGAGCGTTTTGCCTCAAGTAAGTACTCTTACCAGCCATATTAGGTCCAGTGATAAGTGCTAAATGTTTCTCATCAAAATAAGTATCATTTGGAACAAACTCTCCCGATGGAAGATGCATTTCAACAACAGGGTGTCTACCCTCTTTTATATCTAGCATTTTTCCTTCAATTAATTCAGGGCACGACCAATTATGCAAAATTGCTGCATATGCAAGAGAACACATAGTATCAATATATGCAATTTCTGATGATACAAAAAGGAGGTACTCTATGTGTAGTGCAATTTGAGCTCTTAGACCTAAAAACAAGTCTCGTTCAAGCTCTATTATCTTACTTCCTGAACTCAATAAGTCCTGCTCTAACTCTTGTAATCTAGCCGTAGTATAACGGTCTCCATTAACCATAGTCCTACGTAAGATAAAGTGTTCTGGTACAAATTCCAATTTGCCTTTTGTAACTTCCATGTAATAGCCAATATTTCGATTGTAGCGTATTTTTAAATTTATTATTCCCGTTTTTTGCTTTTCATCTTCAATATATTCATCGAGAATTCTATTAAAATTGCTTTGAATATCTCTCAGCTGGTCAAGATCCTTTGACCAACCTTGCTTTATAAGGTTTCCCTCAGTTAAACTCGTTGATGGCTCATCAACAAGGGCGCAAGATATTGTGGAAATAAGCTTTTCTGCATTCTCAATTGAAGTTGTACAAAGCACATCAGAAAAAGAAGAATCTGTAAAAACTTCCATTTCCTTTCTAATACTTATCCAGTGTTCTAAACTTGCCCGTAATGCTTGAATATCTTTTGCATGAGCTCTTTCTAATGCTATTCTACTTACGAGACGCTCTACATCGAGTATATGAGATAAAATTCCTCGAATGTTTTCTAGAGTAGTATTTTGCCTTAAAAGTGCATTTACGTGCAGCTGTCGTGAAGTAATGTGTTTTATTGATGTTGAAGGATGCATAAAATAGCTTCGAAGCAAACGACTGCCCATAGCTGTTTTTGTATGAAGAACAGTTTCAAGTAAGCTGTATTGAACACCACCATCTCTTAAGTTTGAGATAAGCTCCAAATTTCTTCTTGAAGAGTCATCAATAAGAACAAATTCAGAGTCTTTATATACTTTTAAATTTTTAACATGTGACAAAATACCATCACTTCGAGAAAAACCTGAGTTTCTAAAAACATAATCTAACAGACATCCGGCTGCGGCTATTTCGGGTGAATTCTTATCTAAAGAAAATGAGTTAAGATTTGTAGTTTGAAATTGTCTTGTAAGTGTTTTGTAGCACACATCATGCGAAAAATGCCAATCATCTTCGCAGTTAATAGAAATTGTTGAAAAATGTTGGAGTATACTTTGTAGTATTGAATTTTGTAGCAAGGTTCTTGATACTAAGAGTTCTCTAGGTAAAGAACGCCCTAGCTCTTTTGATAGCTCTTCTTCAGTGTTTTTTACACTCCAACTAGTAGCAAAAAACTCACCTGTAGACACATCTATATAAGCATATGAAATACTTTTACTTGCGTCTATATGACATATTGCTGCCAAAAAGTTGTTAGTATTTTGTTCAAGATACTCATGCTCAACAACGGTTCCTGGGGTAATGACTTCAACTACTTTTCTTTCAACTATACCTTTTCCCCCAGTGGGAAGAGATGTTTGCTCACAAATTGCTATTTTTTTTCCAAGCCGTAAAAGGCGTGCAATGTATACCCGAGATGCATGAAATGGAATACCACACATTGGGTTTGCACCTCTTTTAGTTAGGGTTAAGTTTAATAATCTTGAAACCTCAATGGCATCAGAATCAAACATCTCATAAAAATCACCTAGGCGAAAAAATAGCACTTCATTTGGATATTGAGATTTTATTTTATTGTATTGTTGCATTAAGGGCGTTTGTGAAGTTTTTTCAATCTCCATAAACGCATACCCTTATTATTCTAAAAAAAACCACGCTATAACTATAGTGAGCCTAAACGAGTTATAACTTCTCGCGTTATATCAACACTTTGACTGTACCAAAGAATTGAATCATCCTGCAAGTCCAAAATCATACTAAAACCTTCTTCTTCTGCAATGTTTCCAATAACTTCATAGAGGTTTTGGTAAAATTCATCTGAACTTTCAAGGTTTTTTCGTAAATTTTCAAGCTCAATATTTTTTGCATAAGAATACTCTTGTAAATATTGCGCATTTTCTGCAATTTGTGCTTCAAGACGGATAGCTTCAGTTCTGTCTCCGCTTGCTTCCAATTCTAGTTTTCGTGCTTGCAAGTCCCGTAAATCATTTGTGAGTTCATCAATTTCAGTTTGAAAGGCAAGCCTTCTTGAATCATAATTTCTAACTGCAGCAGTATTTCTAAAGTATGTTGTATACACTAATGATGTATCAACAACACCAAACATAGTAATTTGCTGTGAAACGGCAAAAGATACACACAACATAAATAGAACAAGTATACTAATAATTTTTTTCATATTATCTCCTATAAATTATAGTTTATTATTGGTTTGTTATGTTAAATGAAAGAACAAATGATCCTATATTATCAGTTTGTGAATTCCATTGAAACTGACCATTTTCAAACTTAAATGACCAAGCCCATAAAAGTCTAAGGGGGAATTGAGGAATGGAAAAGCGCATTCCAGGCCCAAAGCTATAGTAAAAATCATCCCCAGAAAGATTTGTAAAAAAGTCCTGTGGAGTATCTTTTATAGCAATAGCATCCATAAAGAAATCTAAAGAAAAAACACCTGGAGCTAATGGCATTCTAAGCTCTAAAAAACTTGACCACATTGCAGCTCCTTCAACATTGTATGATTGGTCTTCACCTGACTGCCCCCAACCGCGACCGTTAAACATACCATCAATTGATAATATATTTTCTGAACCAATTGGTGAATTATTTGCTGGTAGAAGTAATGCCAAATTTGAATACCCAGCAAGTACGAATTTTAAATTCCATACTTCTGATACAGGTAAATCAAGCAAAGTAAAGTAAATTTCACCTTTAGTATCACTTGTTAAAAAGTATTCTGATTCAACTTCCGGAATTAACCCAGTCCAAGAAAATTGTTGTCTTGCAAACCAGCCCTTTGAAGGATCGTAATAAAGATCACGTGCATCAAATGACACTCTTGCAAAAATAGAGTTCTCAACACCAAATTTTCCATGGCGATCACTAATAACGGTATCTACAGGCTCATACAATTCTGCTTCATAAAAATTTTGTAAAAAGGCATTGTTAAACCCACCAGCCGTTGAGAGGGTTCCAGCATTCCATACCCACCTCTTTCCAAGGCCAAGATTTAAACCAAAGGCCAATTGGTTATAATCCATAAAGTAGTCGGTTGTGTTTAGACCTGTTGGAAGATAATTATTATAAAGCGTGGTAGTTGAAGTATGTTCAACATAAAATCCTGCATTAAATGTAAGCGGGAGCCCTAAGAACCAAGAATCTCCATAATTAAACGATAATAATTGCTCATCATTAGATCCTTTTATGCTTGCAGATATGCTTCGCCCCGTACCTAAAAAGTTTTTATCAGACCAGTTAGCAAAGAGAGAAACTGGCCATGAGTCGGGATCGGTTACGCCAGAAAAGGTTGCACCAAACTCAACTCCAACTGTTGATTGTTCTTCTACATTAAGAACTATATCTATAAGATTTGCTTCTGAGCCCTGTACGATTTCTGGTACAATTGCCGAAAAGAACTGTAAATTAAACAAACTTCTAAGGCCTGTTTCCATTTTTGCTTTTGAAAATATATCGCCTGTTTCTAACGGGATTTCACGCAGAATAACATAATCTTGTGTTTTTTCATTTCCTACGATGCTAATATTCTCAATATGGCTTCTTACTTGCTCTGTAATGTATAGCGTAGTTGTTACAATATTATCTTGCGCATCCTTATTAACTTCTGGAAAAAAAGTATTTGATGTATACCCATTCTCATAGTATAAATCTGCAATGGCTGTAAGTCCTTCTTGGAATCGTATTTGGTTAAAAACATCACCCTCTGTCATACTAAGTAGTTCTAGCAAATCTTCATCAGAAAATACAACATTGCCTTCAAATGAAAGTCCATTAAAAAAGTATTGAGAACCTTCTTGAATTACATAGGTAAGTGTTAGCTCATCCCTATTTTTATCAGCATTGTATTGCACATCCCTAACAATATCTTCAATTACGACATCAATATACCCTCTCGATTGATAAAAAAACAAAATAGATTGTCTATCTTGCTCCAAGGTTGATTCTTGGAACGCGCCACTTTGGAAAAGACCCACTTCTTTTAATTGTAAGTTTCGCTTTAATGTTTGACTTGAAGCAATTGTGTTTCCTTGAAACTCAATAAGGCTAATAACAGTAGATCTTCCTTCATTGATTAAAAAAGTAACTTCAATTCCATCTTCCGTTTCTTTGGTTTCTGAAGATACAGTTATATTAGTAAAACCCTCTTTAAAGTATAAATCTCGAATTCTTCTTTCATCAACTATAACATTGCTAGCAATATAAATATCATTCTCAGATATTGAAACAGTATCAAGTAATTCACTACTTCTTAATTCATCATTACCCGAAAAAATTAGCCTTGATATTATTGGCCTTTCTACAACTGCAAATTCTAAGATAACTGCATCACGCTGTGGGTTTGCAGGAACTGCTGTTGGGATAATATCGTCAAAGTATTCTAAAGCATATATTCTATTCAAAATTTCTGAATAAATATCATCTGAAAAGTTTTCTCCCAAAAAACTTGATACAACACTGTCCAAATCAAGTGAGTCTACGGATTTTAAGCCAATAAAATCAATTTCGACAATTTCTTTATCATAATACCAATCATCTGATGTTTGTGCTACTATTACCGATGCTAATGCAAAAAAGCACAGTATTACAAAGAGTATTTTTCTATAATTCATAAAGCCTCCAAAAACTGCTATAATTATAAATTAAATTTCCATGAAAAACTTATTGAGGTATATGGTACTAATAAGTTCCAATCTGTTGTTAAATCCGGCGCAATACTCCAACGAATAGTTGCAAACGGTGAAGGTAATTCTAACCCAAATTCGGGTTGAAAGACAAGCCCCCCCAGGCCTAAATCTTGTCTATCGTTATCGAAAACGACACTTAATAATGCATCTGCATACAGTGTTTCATTTAAATATTTTCCAATATATATGGTTGTACCATCCAGAAAATCACCAACTGCAAGAGCTTCTTCCCCTGTATTATCTAAGGCATAACCCACTGCATTTTGCAAAAACATTGTTCTAAATGAAAATAAGTCTAGATTCAATAAGTCTCGAACTTGGTTTTCAACATTTCTAAAAACAACAATTTGGGTTCCATAATCAGCTAGTCCACCAAGCAACGCAAGTGGGTTTGCATCCTCACTTTGCCCTATTATAATTTGCCCTAACAAAGTCATTATTTCTTGTTCACTCATTGCTGGAACTGACTCAAAACTAGGATCTAATTGGCTTAAGGGTTGGTTTTCCACCGATAACAAAATTCTAACGGTGTCCCCATTTTCATCTCTTTCACGTATTTCCGCACTAGCCGTTAGTCTTGGGTCAAATGTTTCAATGCTGTCATAAAATTCTGCACTTGCTTCACGCGCAAAAAACGTTCGGTTAAGGTATAATATTTCCCCACCACGCATAGTAAAGTTGCCTGATATTAATGATGTGCCATATTGTGTATTCATTTGGATAATAAGTGGCTCTTCTTGACTTACAAGTCCCCGAATAATAGGGTTTGTTTTTGATGGGAGATACAGTTGTGACTGATTCTCAACTGTAATAAATAGGTCTACTATTACATCGCCGCCAAACTCAACAACAGCCGAATCTGATGGAATAATTGTTATAATTGCTTCAACTTCTTTTGTATTAATATCACCTTTTACTTCAACTAAGTCTGGTGTAATATAAAGCTCAAGATCTGTTTCGGCGAAACCTTCAAATGTACCATAAGGCATTCCATACCGCCCAAGCACATACTCATTATTAAGTGTTTCAATGTCTAATGAAATATATGTAAACTCCAGTTGTTCCATAGACAAGGCAACAGACAGATTTACTTCTGCTTGTGTTTCTTGCGAAACAAATAATGCATTTTCTGTAGAAAAAACATTTTGAGAAACAGTAACTGGCATATCAGCACATATTAATCGTTCATTAACATAATCAGGAACACTAATTTCCATATTTGTTCCATGAAGGCTTGCATTTATTTGCAAGTCACTTAATGGGCCAGTGAGAGTTCCTGTTCCTGTTGCTATACCTGAATGAAGTGAAAACACAGGTAAATCTACAAGTTTACTAAAATCTTGCGCATCTGCAAAAATATTATCAAGAACTAAGGTAAGCTCATTGTTGTCATAAATACCAAATGCTTCAAACGTAACAAAAAAGCCTTCTGAAGCGATAAGATTGATTTCACCTGAATCAAGGAAATAGCCTGTTACTTCAGAGTTTATGCCCGCACTTAGGTCAAAACGTCCTGGCGTTCGTACAAGCTCAATTGTATAATCTTTCAAAGGTGGTAAAAATGGGGATGTAATTTCTTCAAATACAACGTTCAGATTAAATAACCTTTCGCTAAGAGGGATTTGCTCACTTACCAAAGGTGATTCCAGTGTAATTTGGATTGGACTTGCAAACGTTTTTTCTGCAAAATATGAGGACTCGGAAAGGCTACCAAAAACGAACCCGTCTATGTTCCCGTTGAAATCTTTCAAAGAAACACTTCCATTAAGATTTTGAAATCCAACCTCTCCATACTCTATATTTACATCATTAGCTGTAATTGCATAGTCTTCGAGTGATATACTCCCAGAAAACTCTGATGCATATGAACCTAATTGGAACGATGAGTTGTCAACAACAAGGCTAGCTGAAGGATTTGCAAGCGACCCTTGAGCTGTTAATCTTGCATTGATGGTATTTGTTTCGGTTTGAAAATTTGCAAACCTTCCTGATGGGGAATCTTGAATCAACGCATCTGCCGAGAAAAACATATTTTCTAAAAAGTCATTGTCGCTAAAGGAAGAACCAGAAAGATTGAATGCTTCTAGATTAAGCTCATACTTTTCACTTGAAAAGGTATCTTCGAGAGAAAGGTTAAAGGTAACATTACCAAGCACAGAATTGTCTATGTTCCATGATGTTGCCAAAACACCTGCCAGAGATGATAGATCGTCTGAATATGCAACTTGCTCAAAGAAGGCTCCATTTGGGCTTATATTACCTGCAACAAGTAATGATGGCCTTAGAATATTAGTTGAAGAAATATTTTCAACGTTAAAATTTATAATATTTGCTATCCAATCAGTAGGCGAATTATATGTTAAATCTGAATCAAACGACAGAGAAAGCAGTGTATCATTAATTGAAATTGGCAGTGACTGTGTTTGACTTGTTGCTACAAAACGCAAGCCATCTATAAACTCTAGCCCTAGGTTAAAATTGTAATCGCCACTCACTGTTAAATACTCACTAGGAATATAGACCCCAGAAAAGGTATATGGTAGGGAGTTAAAGTATATGGATGAATTAAAAAATATTTCTGAGTCATTGTCTCCTAAGTCGCCACTTGCTTCTGCTTGTATCGACTGCCCTGCAATAAGCATGTCCAAAGTCGGTATTTGAAAAAGAGATTCATTTCCATTTGCTGAAAATAACAGGAACTCGTCATCTCGTTGTGTGTTTGCTATAATAGCATATGGCAAACTATATGAGAATGTAGAAAAATCGGTAGAAAAAAATGCATCAAAGGAAAAAATATACGGTGATATACTTTCATTTAAAAGTGCAAGTGTTTGTGATTCCTCTTTTGGTAAGTACCATAGGGCGATTTCATTAATGGAAGCTAAAAATAAGCTATCACTTAAAAGTTCAACTTGTAAAAACAAATCATTGCCAAAATCAAAACTTCCATTTGCAGACATCAACCCAGGTTCAGCTGTTTCAGCTCTCGAGTAATCAGATACTTCAAATGTAAAATTAAGCGTATCATTGACCCTCTCAGCTTCTATTTGAAGAGCCGTTAATGATTTTTCGCCAAGTAATACTTGAGGCGCAAAAATTATAAGCTCATTGTTTAAAGACTCAATATATACTTCACTTGAGAGAGTCTCTCCACTTGGCGCGGTAAAAGAGAAGATAGTAAAAATTCCTTCAGGTATAAATGTTTGTAAATTTACACTTCCTGAGTATTCTGCTGATAGAGTGTCAGAAAAAATATTAAAGTTTTCAATAGAAAACACATCCTTATCACCATACATTGAAAAATCAAGCGCAACCGTTTCTCCAAGCAATAATGGAGAAAGAATCGATTGCCCATTCAAGACATAATCAGTTTCTTCAGTACCCCAATTATAATTGATAGTATATAACCCGCTTAATTCAGTTCCTTTTAAATTTTTTATTACATCATTATCACCTCGGTAGGATACCAAGTCAAATAAGTCAAAATTTTCAGCATGAAAGGCAAATGTTGCTTGCTTGGCGATTAAGTCGCTTATAAACTCAATAGAAAAGGGAAGCACATTTTGCATAGCAACAGCATGGAAAGTGCTATTTGAAAAAAAAGTATGAAAATCAAGTCGTGGAATAATGTAGTCAGATTCTTGAACAGAAGAAATATTACATTGCGCAAAGCTATTTTCCAAAATGTCAGTTATACGCCCTTTTAATGATACCAAGGTTACCAGTTCCCCAAACCTAGCCGCTTCACCAATCGATTCTACTCTTACAACACCATTTACATTGAGGTTTAATTGTCCTTCGCTACCTTGATCAGAAATTTCTACTACAGAAAGAATGCTTTCGACATTCATAACATCACTCGAGTATGATAAAGAGGTATTTCGCAGTTGAACATCGATCGGCAGTGCAAAAATAGGCTTTAAAGCATTTTTTATTATTTCTTGTATATCTTCTTGCTCCAAATTATTTTCATCTGTAGCAACAGGCTGTTCAGCCCCCATTTCATTCGTGGTGCTTGTAGCTTGGATTAGTTTTTGTACAATTCCATCATGTTGTAAATAATTATACTCTGCTGAAAGTCCTGTAATAACTAGTTTACCAAAGGCATCGGTTGGATTTTCGCCTAACAGCTTAAGTATATTCCATTGCAACTTTATTGATCCTACCGAAATCAGAGAACTTTCATTTTCTACATCCCTTATTATTATGTTAGCTATTCTCAAGCCTGATAAAATTGAAGGAGACAGCGAATCGTACGAAATACTTATACCTACATTTTCTTCTAAAAGGGCTACATAATCACTTTGTATTTTTTCCAATTCTGCGCCCACCTTTTCCATGATTGGCCACACAAAAAGTGATACAACAGTCAAACAACTAACGAGAAAAATAATACTTAATGAGTAGGTAAAAACCAATTTTTTCATACGTATCCAATATAAATAATAACAGAAAATCAAATAATTTCATAGATAGTAACGATTTTTTTTATAAATATTAAAGAAAAAGATATACAAAGAGCCAAAGATATGGTATAAAGAATTGATAACAATAGTCTATTCATGCATTCATCGTATAGTATATATCAACATGCAAAATCGCATCCAAAACATGCATTTTGTATTAGTAATTCAATTTATTTGGGAAGGAAATGTTACTTAAAAAAAAATCAGATGAAAAGCACACTATCTCAAATTTTATTGTATTAGAAGGAATAGATGGGTCTGGAAAATCTACCCAATTAAAATTGCTAGAAGATAAAATATCTT
>CAYJFX010000046.1:0-15243 GCA_964369735.1 uncultured Treponemataceae bacterium | reverse complement strand
CTCAAGATACATGCTAGACACAAATAATACCTAGCAAAAAGGAATCCGCGCTTGGCGGATTCCTTTTTTATATGCACCACATTATAGCTTTATTCTGAGGAAAATAGCGACTCATTTTTTGTGTAAAGTTGCGAAAATATAGCATAGGCCTTATCATAGTCTGCTTTTAGTTTTTTATTGGGTTCAATGATTACATCGCTTAGACTTACAATTTTGTTGCATGCTTCTTCAAAAGATGCATAAGCACCGGTCGCAACGGCAGCTGTAATTGCAGCACCCATTCCAGCCTGCTCCGTTGCCTTATTTATGTAAATTTCTCTTCCAAAAATATCAGCCTGCATTTGTAATAACAAGGAGTCTTTAGCTCCTCCTCCAGAGGCAATAATACGATTGCATCGCATACCAATTCCTTCCATAATTTCAAATGACTGCCTGAGCATATAAATTACACCTTCCATGGTTGCTCTAATCATATGTGCGTTTTCGTGCTTAAGTGATAATCCAAAATACATCCCCCGCGCATTTGGGTTATGATATGGCATCCTTTCACCGCTTAAGTACGGCAAAAAGACTAAACCTTCACAACCTGCAGCAACCGTTCGTGCTTTTCTACTTAGCTCATCATAATCTGCAATGTTAAGAATCTGATTTTTTAACCACTTTAGTGTAATACCACCACTTAAATGAGCCCCTACAAGAAGTCGTGAGTCTTTACACGCATGCCAAAATAAATTTGTCCTAAATTTGGGATCAAATACATCATTATTTACCACAGAAACAACCTGAGCCGATGTACCGATATTTAAGACAACGCCCCCAACTTCAACTAAACCGTTTCCAATGGCTTGCATTATTGCATCGCCACCTCCGCATACAACACTAATACCTTCTTTTAAGCCAGTTGCGGCTGCACATTCCTTTGTAATACTACCTACAATGCTAGTAGATTCATAAATACTTGGAAATATATTGCTAGGTATCTTTAAAGCGTCCGCGCAATTCCATGCCCACTCTTTTTTATTAATATCTAGTATTGCGCCGCATGAAGCATCTGATACATCGGTGCCAATTTCATTACACATGCGATATCGGATATAATCTTTTGGAAACATAACATATTTTATCTTGTCGTAAATATGCTGCTCATTTTCTCGCACCCAAAGCAATGAAGCCAGTAAAAAGCCTGTGCTAAGAGTATTCCCTGTAATATTTTTGTAAACATCTTCCCCTATTGTCTCATAGATTGATTTTATTTGCTTTTCTGTTCGTTGATCTGCCCAAATTATAGCATTCCTAACAGGAACACCATTTTTATCTAATCCTATCAATCCATGCATTTGCGCTGAGTAGCTAATACCAGCAACATTGCATACCTCCAGTGGGTATAATCTTACCAGCTCTTTTATTGCTTCAACGGTCTGTTCCCATAAATGCTCCATGTCCTGTTCTGCATACGAAACCTTTAGCTTTATAATATCATACCCCCGGTATGCTGTGCCAATTATAAAGCCATCTTCACTCATTAAAAGGGCCTTTACCCCAGATGTTCCCAAATCAATGCCTATATAATATTGCATCGCTTTACTCCTACAACATATTCATGCATATAAAAAAAATCCTAGCAAATTGGTATTTGCTAGGATTCATCCTCTAATAGATAGTCCTACTTACGATTTCTTTGTAAACAGTCAAACCCAACTGCGAGTGCTAAAACTACACCCATTACAACATCTTGTACATATGAGTCGATATTTGCAAGCACCATCCCGTTTTGCAGAACACCTATAATAAAGGTACCTGCAATTACACCGGACATCTTACCAAAGCCGCCGTTAACTGAAACGCCACCTAAAACTACACAAGTAATAACATCAAACTCAAAGCCAAGCCCTGCGTTCGCAATACCAGAACTTGTTCTAGATAACATAACAATACCCGCAAGCCCTGCAAAAAATCCTGAGATAGAAAATACTAAGAATTTAGTTTTTGCAACACTTATTCCTGAAAGCTCTGCAGCTTCTTTGTTTCCCCCAACAGCATAAAAATACCGACCAAAATAGGTTTTATTGAGAATAAAAGATCCTAAAGCAAAGCAACATGCCATAATAATTACAGGCACTGGAACAGCTCCTACATATCCTTGACCAAATACTCTAAAGTCATCTGTAAAGCCGTTAATTGGAAGACCACCGCTTATAATTAATGCAAGTCCTTGGAATCCCATTTGAGTTGAAAATGTTGCAATCAACGCAGGCATTTTTATACTCGAAATCATAAATCCATTTAATAAACCAATTAAAATTGATATTACCAACGTGATAAATATTGCAAGCCACATATTCATTCCCATGTACACCATAAAGTATGCACAAACAATATTAACAAAGGTGATAATTGAACCAATAGACAAGTCAATATCACCAAGCAATATTACAAACGTCATACCAATAGACGCAATACCAAACATCGATACTTGTCTGAGCATTATGAGTAGATTTGTTGTACTTAAAAATCGGGGGTTTGCAATAGTAAACCCAATAACAAGTAGTACTAATACTAACCAAATCGCTTTTTCTTTTAACTGGTATATAACCTTTTCTTTCATTTCCACTACCTCTCTGTGTTTCCTATTGACGCATAGGACATTATAACTTCAGGATCAAAATCACCCTTTAGCAACTCACCTGTCATTTTACCTTCTGACAGCACTACAATTCTATCTGACATGCCCATGAGCTCTTCCATTTCTGAAGAAATCATTAATATCGACTTTCCTTGGTTTTCCACTAAATCATTCATTAGCTTATAAATTTCATACTTTGCACCAACATCAATACCACGTGTTGGCTCGTCAAAGATAATTAATTCTGAATCTGCTGCAAGCCACCTACCAAGGATAACCTTTTGTTGATTACCACCACTTAGGTTTTTAACCAATTGATGCAAGCTAGGTGTTTTAATGGCCATGTTTTTTTCATATTTTTTTGCCGTTTCTAGCTCTTTTTTTGAATTAATAACACTAGCAACTGATTCTTTTTTGTATATAGGCATATTAATATTATTTTTGATTGAAATACCCAGCATAGCACCGTGGCGTTTTCTATCTTCTGGAACAAGTGCAATACCTAAGTCAATTGCTTCACGAGGAGATTTAGGAGATACGGTCTTTCCTTGAAAGACCATTGTGCCTGAATCTTTTTGTGCAGCACCAAATATTATTTCAGCAAGCTCTGTACGCCCAGCACCTACTAAACCACCCAGGCCAAGTATTTCACCTTTATGGATTTTTAAATCCATATTTTTATTTCCATTACCACAAACATCCTTGAGCTCAAGTACAACATCACTCTTATCTACACAAGCACTTCTACTTGGATATGAATTAGTTAACTCTCGTCCAACCATTAATTGAATTAATTCTTGAACTTTGCTTTCTTTTGTAATTAATGTTTTTATGTATTCACCATCTCGTAAAACGAGAATTCTATCTGATAACCTATAAATTTCATCTAGTCGATGAGATATATAAATAATCGATACGCCATCGCGTCTCAACTGCTCTACAACAGCAAACATACTTTCTACTTCTGAGCTAGTAAGTGGCGCTGAGGGCTCATCCATTATTAGAACTTTTGCATTTTGATGAATGGCTTTAGCTATTTCAACCATTTGTTGATACCCAACAGTTAAATCTTTCATCAATGCTTTGGGATTAATCTTTATATTCAATTGGTCAAAGGCTTTTGCAGCCTCTTTTTCCATTGCTTTTCTATCTATAACAATTCCTTTTCGTATTGGTCTTCCAAGGAAAAGATTTTCTGCGACTGATAATTCTTGTACATTATTGAATTCTTGATATATAATTGCAATTCCATTTTTCGCAGCTCTCTGCGGTGTCATTTTGGAATACTCATTTCCGTTTACTAAAATTTTGCCTGATGTGGGTAAAACTGCTCCAGAGCAGCATTTAATTAAGGTAGATTTACCAGCCCCATTTTCTCCAATAAGCGCTAATATTTCACCTTTTTTTAATTCAAGTGTTACATCTTTTAGCGCAACAACCCCAGGGTATTCTTTTCTGATGTGTTGTAATTGCAACACATATTCTTCACTTGCCATATTTTCCCCCTTTAGTTAATACAAAATTACACCAAGGTAAAAGTATAAGAATATTTTTACCTTGGCGACAGATAAAATCTATAGTACACTAATATAGTGTATACACAAGATATTACATACCTGCGATGATTGTATCTACGTCAGCAACAGTGATTGCTCTTGTTGGGCGGAAAACATTTCGTCCTTCACCTTCAAAAGTTTCACCACTTACGATTCTTTCAAACATAGCAAAACAAGCTTCAGCTGTGTGTAAGCTTGATCCTTCAAAACCAACAATAGCACGAACTGCTTCATCACCTGCTTTAAGTGAGTTTAGTTGTGTTAAAGTAACATCAGTAGTAATTACACCTACATCTGAAGGAATGTTTCCTTTTCCACCATATTTTTGAAGCAATGCTTCATTTGAACCAATCATAGCACCTGCGCCTACACCTACAAATACTTTTGCATTAGGATTAGCTTGAAGAGCTGTTTCAACGTTAGTTTGTGCATCGTTTGCTTCGATACCTTCTACTTCAGCAACAACTTTGTATGCACCTGGGTTTACAGCTTCTGCTAAACCTTCTTTGATACCTGTTGCTCTTTCTAACAATACTTTTGTTGAAGGGTAGCCGATAACTACTACTTCAGCAGGGTTTGATGCTGAGTAATGTTCGTTAATGAACTCTGCAGCTGTTCTACCAATAGTTCTACCTAGGTCTGTGTTATCAAGTACCCAGTTTGCAGTTGTGTTTGTCATTGGGTCATCCCAACACATAACTTTAATACCTGCATCTTCTGCTTGCTTAGCAACAGTTTCTAATGCAGCTGCATCTGATGGGTGAACCATGATTAGGTCAACGCCAGAAACAATGAAGTTTTCAACTTGACTAATTTGTGTTGCAGAATTGTCATCACAAGCAACGATGGTATAGTTCCAATCGTTTTCTTCCAATACACCTTCTAATTTTCCCATTACACCAGCCCAATAATCATTTTTCAATGATTGAATTGAGATACCAACTGAGTAAGCTCCATCATCTTGAGCTCCACCTGCGAATAATGTTGTAGCCAACATTAAGCCTAAAAGTACAACCAAAACTTTTTTCATACTTTTCTCCTTAAATTTTATTTCTAATGCACAAAGGCATTTGAATACTAGAAACTTGTAAACGCTCCATCTATCGTAAAGTCTGAGCCTGTAGTAAATGAGCTTGTATCACCTGCTAAGTATACTACTATTGATTGAAGCTCATCTGGTCGACCAAGTCGTTTCATTGGGGAAAGCTCTGTCCATTTTTCAATTAATGGCTTTAATTTTGGAGAATTTGTTATTAATTCTGTTCCAATGTAACCAGGACTGATACTATTAACACGTACATTTTTTAATGCCCATTCAACAGCAAGAGACTTTGATAGTTGTATAACACCAGCTTTTGATGCATTGTATGCACATTGAGGTTGAGGTACATTAACAATGTGCCCAGACATAGAGGCAGTGTTTATTATTGAGCCATACCCTTGCTTAATCATAACCTTCCCCGCAGCTTGTGCTGTTAAGAAAACACCAGTTAAATTGATATCAATTACTTTTTTAAACTCTTCAACAGTCATTTCTTCTGCTGGAACATTTAAAGCAATTCCCGCATTACAGAATGCAATATCAAGTTTTCCAAAAGTATCAAGAATAATTTTAATTAATTCATTTACACTATCTTGACTAGTAACATCTGTTTTAACTGCAATTAATTTTTGCCCAGTTGCCTTAGCAATTTCTTCACATGTTTTTTCAGATTCATCTAAGTCCACATCAGCAATAACTATGTCGGCACCAGCCTCTGCAAGCGCGTATGCAACACTTTTTCCTATGCCGCGTGCTCCACCTGTAACAAACCCTACTTTACCTTTTAAACTCATTTTTTCTAAAATTGTCATACGTTCCTCTTTTACATTCGCTTTTCTGTATATAAATGTTGCAATTAACACTAATATGCAATCACTTAATTCAAATCATATATCTATTTATTAACTTGGTTAATCATATTAACCCTTGAAAAGAAATTTGTCAAGGTTTTTTTATTAAAATTTGACTTTTTTTATGTTTTTTTATATTTTTACTTCACAAAAGAAAAAATATATGCTATTATGCATTAACTAAGTTAATTATTACTTATATTTTAATTACAAAAGAGGAACAAAATGAACAAATGTATAGATGTATTGGGCATAGGCGAAATATTAATCGATTTTACTCCAGCAGGAAAATCAGACCTAGGATTTCCCGTTTTCGAATGCAACCCCGGAGGAGGCCCTCCAAACGTATTGGTTTCAGTGAGTAGGTTAGGCGGAAAAGCAGCTTTTGTTGGAAAGGTAGGAAAAGATGATTTGGGGTCTTTATTAAAAACGACCCTACTTCAAGAAGGCATTGACACCTCCTCCTTACACACTGACAATGATATTGGAACAACGTTGGCCTTTGTAACATTGGACGAAACTGGAAATCGATCTTTTAGTTTTTTTAGAAACCCAGGAGCAGATATTATGCTAACTGAAGGTGAAATCGATGAAGAGCTAATTAAAAAGGCTAAAATTGTTCACCATGGTTCTCTTTCATGTACTGTAGAGCCAACAAAAAGCGCAACTTTAAAAACACTTTCAATAGCAAAAGAAAATAATCTCATCGTAAGTTATGATCCGAACCTCAGACTTTCATTATGGAAAAGCGAAAAAGAAGCGAAGAGCACAATAACAGACTTATTACAATATGCAGATATTGTAAAACTTAGCGATGAAGAATTCGAGTTTATTACAGGAGAGAAAGACTTTGAAAAGCATGCAAAAAGTTTTATGAGAGAGCATTCGATTAGTCTTCTTTTTGTAACACTTGGACCAAAAGGCGCATTCTACTGCCATGGAGAAAACCAAGCGGTTCTTCCAACATATGATGTAAAAGTTATAGATACGACTGGTTCAGGGGATTCCTTTATTGGAGCCTGCCTATATAAAATTTCACAGCTAAGCATGCCTTTGAGAGATATATCAAAAACTGAGATTGAATCAATCATTGATTTTGCAAATGCGAGTGGTTCTATGGCAGCAACAAAAAAGGGTGGTATTCCGTCAATACCAACTACAGATGAAGTATTGCATTGTATAAAATCTGTGAGTAAAGTATAAGGTTCGTGGCAGTGGTTGGGCAAAACTTTGAAAGTATATATAACGTAAATCGCTCTCTTGTTATCCAGTTTTTGCAAAAAAACAAAATTGCAACACGCTCTCAACTCAGTAAAGCACTGGATTTAACACCTGCTGCAATGACGAAAATAGTACAGAATTTAATTGACAATAACATTATAGAGGAAACAGGTTATTATGTTGGAAGCAAAGGTCGTAGATCTGTTGGTATAAAGCTTAACCAAGATTTTCTATTTCTTGGAGTTAAAATTTCTAGGAGAAACTTTTCTATAGGAGTATTTGACTTTAATGCAATTATTTATGACTACTACAATGAACGCTTCGAAAATGAATCTTTAGATACAATACTACATAAAGTAAAGACCCTTCTCTATTCGTTTATCGAAAAATTTGATAACATTGTTTCAATTGGTATTGCTGTTCCAGGTCCTTACCTAGAGCACGAATCAAAGATCGTTTTAGTTACCGAGACAAATGGCTGGGAAAATATAAATTTAAAGAGTGAGTTTGAAGGGTCTTTTAATATTCCCCTAACAATTATGCATGATGCAAACTCTTGTGCCTTGGCAGACTGGTGGTTCGGTGATTATTCTTTCCCAAGAGATGGGACTCTTGTTCATATGATAGTAGGCGCAGGGGTTGGTTCTGGTGTTGTGATTAATGGAGAAGTATTTATTGGAAATGACGGTGTTTCAGGAGAATTGGGGCATATAAGCATCGATGTTAATGGTCCTAGGTGTCAGTGTGGGAATTTTGGATGCCTGGAAACTTACTGCTCTGCACTTGCACTCGTTAAAAGAGCCCAAACTCTTTTAGCAAAGTATCCAACATCTAGCCTTAATTCATGCATAGAAATTGGGGCAGCTGATATTTTTAAGCAAGCAAACGAAGGTGATGAGCTTTCACTTTTTTTAGTAAAAGAAGCAGGATTTTATATTGGATGTGGTGTAGTCAATATAATAAATATGTATAATCCTGCTATCATTGTACTTAGCAATCAAATGGTCAGAGATAGCGCAATTATCTTGCCAGAAATAATAAAAGTAGTAGATGAAAGAATTTCAGATTCATTTAGAAGCAATGTTAAAATTGTAACATCTAGTTTTTCAGATGATCCAACACTCTATGGTGCAGCAGCTGTTGCAATGGATTACTGCCTAAGAAACCACATGACACTGGTTGAACGCTAGTTTCTTCACAATACTATCTGAAAAAATCCTTAATATGTATAAAGTTTATGTAATGAAAAATCTAATGTTTTAATTACCGAAGCATCAAAATTTTTGAGTATTAATTCATTTTTTTTGTCTTTATAGCGAGGATCTGTCCACAAATTTTCAAATTCATTTGGATCATCCACTAAGTTATACAATTCTCCAAAATCTTTTCCATGATAAACTACAATCTTATACGTTCCATCAAAATACATTGTGGCATAAAAATCATCATGGCAATTCTTCAAACTGCTGTAAAATTCACAATATACTGAGTCTTTATGCACATCAGGATTTGCTTCGCCTAGAAGAATTGGCACCAAGCTTTTGCCCATCATACTTTCAGGGATAGGAAGATTACATAAATCACATATTGTTGGGGCAATATCCACTAATTCAACTAAAGCATTACTCACCAAATTTGATTTTAGTTTAGAAGGTAGTGAAATGATTAGCGGGACATGTGTTATAGACTCGTAAAAATAAGCTCCTTTCCAATAAAGACCGTGGTCACCATTTGTTTCCCCATGATCACTCATATATATTATTACTGTATTATCTCTTTGCCCTGATTCTTCTAAATAGTCCATAAGGCGGCCTAACTGATCATCTATTAATTCAATTTGAGCATAATAATCTCGAACTTTTTCCTTTTTTTCAAAATCACTCATACCACAAATACTATCAGTAGATCCATTTTGACCTCCATGAATATAATCGTGTTGAACATGCGGTGGCTTTGATTCAATTTCTCCCTCCCTCCATAGTGGCAGAGGCATATCCTCTACTTTCAATTTATCTTTATATTCTTGAGGTGGGTCTAACGGAGGATGAGGGTCGAAGGGGTTTATACTTACAAGCCACGGTGTACCCTCTTCCTTTTTTTTCTCTATAAAATTAATTGCTTCAGACACGCACCATGTTGTTTGATGAAACTGTGCTTCAATACCTATTTCAGTCCCCGTAAACTCAGGATTTTCAACAGGTGGAAAATCATCCATACTTGTAAACTTCCCTTTATAGGCTTTTTTCCAGTCAACACCCTGGCTTTTTAACCAGTCTTGATAGTGATTTATACCTGTGTCCCAATCGTCGTGCGGATGATGACTCCATTTCATATAAGTGTAGCCATCATCACAACGTTTTTCCATGCGTCCTCTAGCTGATGTTAGATGTAACTTACCCGTAAGCCCACATTCATAGCCATTTAGTGAAAAATATTTAGTAACAAGAAGTTCGTCTTGCGAATATTCATCATTGCCGTTATAAAATGCTTTTGTAGCTTTTGGATACTTTCCAGTTAAAAAGCTTGAGCGACTTGGTGTACACACAGGGCTTTGAGTATAAGCATTTTTAAAGGCTACACCCTCATTGATGAGACGGTCTAATGATGGCGTTTTTATATACGGATTACCTAAAGAGTGGATTGTATCATGGCGTTGCTGATCTGTACAAAACCACACGACATTTATTTTATTTTCATTCATAGTATGCTTCCTTATGTATGTTATTCTGCGCTTAAAGCACCAGCAGAGAGACCTCTGACAAAGTATTTTCGTATAAGTATACCAAAAATTAATACGGGGATTGACATTATTACTGAGCCAGATGCAATCGGGCCCCAATTTACTTGTTCAAAAACCATAAAATTCAGTATTCCAATTGGTGCGGTCATGGCATCTCTATGTGTTAATATTAATGCAAAGAAAAACTCATTCCAACAGAATATAAAGCTAAGTATAGCCGTTGCGCATAACCCAGGAGTTGATAATGGTAATACGATCCGCCTCATAGTACCCATCATGGTACACCCATCTATCATAGCAGCTTCTTCCAGAGAAACAGGCAAGTCATCAAAAAATGGTTTCATTGACCAAGTAATCAAGCCAAATGTTGTTGCAAAGAAGACAAGACCTAACCCCCAGACATTATCAATAAGACCAGCACTTTGATAAGCCATATAATATGGGATTATAAATACTACACCTGGCGTAACTCTAGAAAATAAAAGCAACATATACAGAAATTTATCACCTTTAAATCTTGTCTTTGAAAAGGTATATGCAGCGGGGACCCCAATAAGAGCTCCAAAGCCTACACCAATTATAGATGTAATAAAACTATTTGAAAAGTATCGTAAAAAATCACCTTTTGTAAAAAGTTCTTCATAATGTTCGAAGGTTGGTTTGAAAAAAAGTTTTACAGGAAGAGCAAATGCATCTAAGTTTGTTTTTAAAGAAAGCATAACAATCCAGTAGAAAGGGGCCAAACATGCAAATGCAAAGATAATTAGCACAACCCCCTTAAGAATATTTGAAATTTTAACTCTGTTTTTATGTAGCATAATCATTCCTTTATTTTTTTCGATCTAAAAAGCCTATTATTATTACAACAGAAGCAATCAAAACTAAAATAATCATTGAAGTCGCAGATGCGTAACCTAACTTTAAATACCTAAACCCATTTTTATATACCATATAAGTGAGGTCTTCGGTTGCTCTGCCAGGTCCTCCTGATGTAATTGCAAATATTAAAGGAAATATTTTAAATCCTTCAACAATCCTAAATAGAAAAACAGTAATAAGTAATTTTTTTAACATAGGAATTGTTATAAAGAAAGTTTCCTGAAATGAATTTACACCGTCAATTTTTGCTGATTCAAAAGGTGCTGATGGCAAGCCCTCTAACCCTGCTAGAAGATACAATACAACAAATGGAGTCCACTCCCATGTTGCAGCAAAAATAATTACCATTTTCGAAAGCCATACCCCACCAAACCAATCAGGGATTTCATTAACCCCGAGACTACTGAGAAGTATGTTAAAGCCGCCAAATTTGGGCATAAGTAAGATGCGCCACATCAAACCAACTATTATAGGTGAAACAACCATCGGGAACATCATTATAAGTCTGATAGCACCTCTAAAAAAATGACTTTTATATATTACAATTGCTAGGAGATAGCCTAAAATCATTTGCAGTAATACAATGCATGTCATCATAAACAGTGTGTTAAATAGTGCTGTTTGAAAATATGTATCTTCAAACAGCATTACATAATTTTCTAAACCAATAAAATTAAAATCTGTAAAGCCAACTTTTACAGAAGTGAAACTAAATATGAAGAGGCTACATAATGGAACAATAATCATTACTATCAAAGTAACTATCATTGGAACCATAAACATTAGCTGTATTCGTCTTCTTTCTTCACTTATTGAAACAGGATGTTTTAACATATAGCCTCCATATACATAGGCCTTCTTCCGAAAAAGAAGACCTGAAAATTATATTATGAATTAATAATATCCATTTTGCTTCATAATTGTATCAATTCTATCATTTGCTTCATCCATAGCTAATTGAGCATCTTTGCCCGTAAACACTTCTGATAATGCAGATGATACCACATCAGCCACTTCTGGCCATTCTGGAATCAATGGGTAGTAGTTATCGGCAGCATTATCTAAGCAATCGCTTGCAGCTTGAGCCCATTGACCATTTCCGTAGTTATTTTTTGCTATGTAGCGGTCATCACCCATTACATCAGGTCTCGCGGCACCTACATGGATTCCCTCTACTGCGGCTTTAACCTGCGTTTCTTTACTTGCACACCATTCTATAAACTTATATGCAAGCTCTTTTTCATTAGCATTTTTGTTCATTACAATCATATGAGTTGTTTCTGCAGCTTGTATGCCATTTGGGCCGGCTGGAATAACAGAGAACCCAACTTTGCCCGCTGACTTCGAAGCAGCAGGATCAACATATTGTGCAACCAATGGAGAGCCATCTATCCACATACCTACTGTTCCCTGTTGAACTGAAAGAATTATATCTTCATAATTTGCTGTAGTGGCGCCTTCAATACCATAATTGTTAAGCAAATTAGCATAGAATTCTACTCCTTGAACAAAACCACTTTCATTCACTGTCGGTGTCATATCATTGGGGAAATCTTTGAAAAATGTTCCACCATAGCTATTTGTTAACATTGGTAAATGCCATATTGACCCACCAAAAGCTTTATTACCGCGCATACCAATAGGCTCAACTCCTATTGCTTGTAATTTTTCACTCGCAACAATCAATTCATCCCATGTCTTGGGTGGTTCATCAATTCCTGCTTGTTCAAAATAGTCTGTTCGGTAGTATAGTATACATGTTGCGGCAAAAACAGGAAGCCCATATAATTCACCATTTACCGTACAGGCATTTATGGGGCCTTCTGCAAAGCCATCCATTCCTAATTGCTCTGCATCTACCAGCTGCTCATTTTGCATATATGCGTCTAAAGGTTCAAGCCAACCACTTTTTTGATATTGGAGTAAAGATTCACCAAAAGTATAGTATACATCATGTGCATCTGAGCCTGTAGATAACTCAATAATGATTTTTTCATCAAAACTACTACGTCCAAGCAAGTCATAGTTTACAGTAACATTATACTTTTCTTCGAATTCGTGAACGAAATCTTCAACCGATTCAGGGAAAGTTGCCGCAGAAAATAAAACATTTAAAGTTTTCCCACTAAAGTCAATCATACCGTCTTCAGTTAGGGTTACAGTAGATGATTGAACTTCCTCTTTTCCGGTACATCCAATAAGGATGATGCCAGCCATCAAAACAAACAAAATAGTTCTCTTCATATTTCCTCCTAATTTTTTCTTGCAAACCTATAATGTTAGGCTGCAATTACTTAATGCGTTTTATTTCTAAACACATTTCATTTATTAACTCAATTAATAATAACTCCTAAATCTCCATTTGTCAACTCTATTTTTATCTTTTTTCTACTTTTTAGCTTTCCAAATGCAGGAAAGTGTGTTATTATATATTAACCGCGTTAATTACTATTCTCATTTTAATAATTAATTAATGTATTACATACACATTGGTAGGACTTTATGGTTGGACAAAATAATGAAAACATGTTCCACGTTAACCGCTCTCTGGTTATTCAGTTTTTGCAGCGTAATAAAATTACAACTCGCTCACAGCTAAGCAAGGCACTTGATTTAACACCAGCTGCTATTACAAAAATAGTTCAAGAACTTGTTGATTATAAAATAATTGAAGAAACAGGCTTTTATGCAGGTGAAAAGGGTCGACGCTCAGTAGGAATTCGATTGCGACAGAATTTTCTATTTGTAGGAGCAAAAATCTCACGAAGAAATTATTCTGTAGGAGTTTTTGATTTCAATGCCATTATTCACGAGCATTATAGAGAAGAGTTTGATGAAATGCCTCTTTTAAGCATTATTTTTAAAATCAAAACTATAATAAAATCATATATCGAAAGGTTTGATAATATTGTTTCCATTGGCGTTACTGTACCTGGTCCATATTTGGAGCATGAATCTAATATTGTATTAGTTACAGAAACAAATGGATGGGAAAACATAAATGTAAAAAATGAATTTGATGGTATCTTTGATGTACCTATTACCATTATGCATGAAATGAACTCTTGTGCGTTAGCAGATTGGTGGTTTGGCGGGTACTCATTCCTAAAAACAGGGATTCTTGTTAATATGACGATTGGGGAAGGAGTTGGCGCAGGTGTTGTCATTAATGGAGAGCTTTTTACAGGTGAAAACGGTCTTACCAGCAAACTTGGACATATAAGTATCGATATTAATGGGCCTAGATGCAAATGTGGAAATTATGGATGCTTGGAGTCGTATTGCTCTATGATTGCAATCATAAAGCGAGCAAATGCACTTCTTACTGAATACCCCTCTTCTAAGCTTAATACTTATAATAAGATTTCACATTCTGATATTTTTGATCAGGCACGAGAAGGAGACGAGCTAGCCCTAAAGCTTATAAAAGAAGCTGGCTACTATATTGGTTGTGGTGTGGTAACTATAATTAACATGTACGATCCAGATATTATTGTTTTAAGCAACCAGATGGTAAAAGATAATTCAATAATTTTAGGTGAAATACTTAAGGTTGTAGAAGAACGTATCCCAGCATCTTTTAGAAATAATCTAAAAATTGTAACATCAAATTTTACAAATGAACCAGCGCTTTACGGCGCTGCTGCGGCTGCAATGGATTATTGCCTAAAAAATCACATGACACTGGCTGAAAAATAAAAAGCTCCCAAAAGGGAGCTTTTACTATAAAAGAAGGTTCTACCAGCGGTAGTGTGCAAACGCTTTGTTTGCTTCTGCCATTTTGTGTGTATCTTCTTTTTTCTTATATGCAGTACCTGTGTTATTATATGCATCTAATAGTTCTGCTGCAAGTCGGTCCCCCATTCCACGTCCACTTTTTGCACGAGCTGCTGTAATTACCCAGCGCATTGCAAGAGCTTCACGACGAGAGTCTCGAATTTCAATTGGAACTTGATAAGTTGCACCACCAACACGGCGAGATTTTACTTCAACCATTGGTTTTACATTATCTAAAGCTTTTAAAAATACTTCAAGAGCATCTTTTTCTGTTTTTTCTTGTAATACAGCCAAAGCTTCATACATAATTTTAATTGTAGTTGCACGTTTGCCATCAAGCATCATGCGACATACAAACTTAGTTACAACTGTTGAGTTGTATTTTGGATCTGGTAACAGAGTTCTGTTTACGCTTTTATTCTTTCTACCCATTTACGTTTCCCCTTAAGCCTTTGGCTTCTTAGCACCATACTTAGAACGTCCTCGTTTTCGATCTTCTACACCGAGGGTATCTTTAGTACCGCGAATAATGTGATAACGTACACCAGGAAGGT
>CAYJFX010000045.1:0-15345 GCA_964369735.1 uncultured Treponemataceae bacterium | reverse complement strand
TAGACTCAGATGGAGATATTCATATTAAAAGTGGAACGTACACTATTAATGCAGGAGACGATGCAATACATTCAGAGGCAGCCGTTACCATCGACGGCGGTATAATAGACATTCAAACTTGTGTTGAAGGAATAGAGGGCGCTTACGTAACTATAAATGCAGGAGACATAGATATTTACACAACCGATGATGCAATAAATACACCTGAAGATTATAGTGTTCTAACTATAAACGGCGGAACGATATATCTTGAAACACATGGATCCGATACGGACGGCATAGACTCTAACAATGACCTTGTTATTACTGGTGGCTCTATTGTTATAAAAATGAGTAGCTTAAATAGGATGGGGCAGCACTTAGATTATGATGGTCAGTTAACTTACACTGGTGGGACAATAAGAGATGAAAACGGGAACGATATAGATCCAACCGTGCGAAGGCGAGGAAGGCGGTAAGGCAAGTAAAGAGATTTTTTTTCCTTTTTTTTGTAACTATTTTGATTTTATGGTGTTTACTATATAAACGCCTCTTAGTCCGAAGACCTTTATTGTTATTTTGTGTCTGCGTCGTTGGTCATAGGGCTTAAGTAGCTGTTTAATTGTATCACTGTGCTTTACATCGTAGTTTTGCTACTTAAACTCTTACACCTTGTCATTCACCATGTGCTACAATCTTTTGCGTGCCATTTAGGTACGCACTTTTTTTGTTTAAATTTGTATTTGTGAATTAAAGCATTATAGATAAATTTAAACCTATTGAAGACAGTTCTGTAAAATAAGTGGTAGCTCCTCTCCCTCGACCATAGCTGTATTTTAATGAAAGTACATAACTATGAAATTCAATGCCTGCTCCCAGTGCCACAGCGAAACTGCTTTGATTATCTATTAGTCCAACATCATCTTTGTGGTCATAGATATATGCCAAATTAAGCCCTAAAATAAAGTTTATGTCGTAGGGTTTTGAAAGTTGATAGCGATAGTCATTACCTACATGGAGCTTAAAGGCCGGCGCTCCATTTCCAGCATAACGGTATGTTACTTCAACTCCACTATATGGGGAAAAATAATGATTATCAAAGGTATTAAAATAATAGACGTTTATTCCAAAAAATTCATAACTAGTTCCCAAAGTAGGGATTGTCCCTTTATACCCATCACCAAAATGCGTTGATTGATGAAAAAAAGGAAAAAATCGAACTTTCACTGAAATATCAAAAATTGGTTGAAGCCAAATATCAACAAAGGGACCAAATTCACCTGAAAAATCATAAATATAAAAGCTTACATCATCAATACGCTGTTTTCGTGCAAACATTAAAGCTTCCATTCCTCCAAAGCCACCGACTCCTATATAATCATTTCTGTATATGATGAAATCTTTTGCAATTCTCAAGTCAAAAAAAATGAAAGCATCACCATAATCAAATGTATCTGTTGCATCTCTTTCTTTTAATGCATCCACAACATCAAAATTATAATTAAGAAAAGCGCTAGCAACCTGTGCACGTCTGTCAAGCCAACCACTATAGTACTTATCTGATGCATCTTTTTCAAATATGGAAAAATCGTCATACATTACGTTATTATCTGTTTGAGCAAACAGATGATAAACTAAAAATACTTGTAAGCCTATAAGTACTACCTTTCTTTGAATGCTATTTAATTTCACTTATCTAATCTCTCCAAGGTAAAACACTGTAAATCCACTATCTATTGTTTTAAGTAATTTTATTATTAATGTATAAAAATATACACTTATATTTTATATAATATTTTAAATTTTTGCAAGAGGTCTAGTTGCAATCCCTCTTGAGTTATACAAACTATTTCGTTATAATAATGACATGAATTTAGAAGCATTTGTATTAGGCTGTGGTGGGATGATGCCACTTCCATATAGACATTTAACCTCAGTACTTTTACGACGAGAAGGCCAATTATTTTTATTTGATGGGGGAGAGGGTACGCAAGTTTCTCTGCGTAGACTAAATCTTAAGTGGAAAAAAATAAATGCTATATTTGTAAGTCACACACATGCAGACCATGTTACAGGGCTGCCAGGAATTCTTATGCTTTCATCCCAAGTAGATAGAGACGAGCCCTTATATATATATGGACCTCCTAAAATTAAGGAATATATTGAGTCCAGCAGGCAAGTATTAGATATGTATATAAATTATCCCATTATCGTAAAAGAGATCACCGAAGCATGTGTTTGCTATGAGGGTGAAGATTTTTATATTCGAGCATTTCCACTAAAGCATACAAAGCCTTGCGTTGGTTATACTCTTGAAGAGTTGGATAGACCGGGCGAGTTTGACCCTGAAAAGGCTAAGGCTCTTGGTGTACCCGTTGGGCCATTATGGTCAAAATTGCAAAAGGGTGAAAGTGTGCAGTCTACAGATGGGAGCACTATTGACTCTAGCCAAGTTGTTGGGCAAAAGCGAAGTGGCAGAAAATTTAGCTATGTTACCGATACATTATATTTGCCATCAATTGCAAAGGAAGTACAAGGCTCTGACCTTTTTATATGTGAGGGTATGTTTGCCCATGATGCACTAGAGCAAGCTACAGAAAAAAAGCACATGACTGTTGTTCAGGCGGCTACAATTGCGAAGGATGCAAATGTAGATAAAATGGGGCTTATTCATTATAGTCCGCGCTATGCTGATAAGGAGTTAAAACCATTATTAGAAGAAGCACAAGGGATTTTTACCGACACATTTTTAACACGCGATAGAATGCAAATAGAAATACCATATAAAGACTAGGGTAATTAATAATTATTAATTGTGTGGGGTTGAGATGATGGGAAGTGAACTGTGAAGGTAGTGTTATTTCCCTAAGATTGGAGTAATTATGACTGAAGAAAATATACTTAAAACATTAAAAAGCCTTGAAAAGGAAGTAAAAGAATTACGAAAGCAATTTCCTATTCGCTCTTACAACTTAAAGAGCATGATTTATGAGAGAGCAGCAAAAGAAAGTGTTGATTATTTTTATAACAAAGCTTCAAATGCACTCATGCTTGATGATAGGTTTAAGGTATTGCACTATGCACTCGAAAGATGTCTTGAAAGCAAAATATCAAGTGGGGGACTTTTCTTAGAATTTGGAGTTTTTCAAGGTGAGAGTATAAATTTTTGTGCAAAAATATTAAAAGACAAAACATTCTATGGGTTTGATTCATTTGAAGGTTTGCCAGAAGTGTGGGGTGGAAAGGAAGCAAAGGGACATTTTAATTTAGGCGGCAAGCTTCCGAAAGTGAGTAAAAATGTAAGGCTTTGCAAGGGCTGGTTTAATGAATCACTACCACCATTTCTAAAGGAAACCTCAGGTGATATTGCATTTTTACACATAGATTGTGATTTATACTCATCAACAAAAACGGTATTAGATTTACTCGCTAAAAGAATTAGGCCAGGAACAGTAATTGTATTTGATGAATACATAAACTATCCAAATTGGCAAAAACATGAGTTTAAAGCATTTCAAGAATTTGTAAAAAAACATAAGGTTGAGTATGAGTATCTTGCTCTTGGTGTTTTAGATATGGCCGTTATAATAAAAAGTATCGCATAGTATGAAACAAACCCTTATCATTGGTTCAACCGTTGTAGATGTTATAATTGGCATTCCAAAACTTCCAATCAAATCACAAGATGTAAATATAACTAGTCAAACTCAAAGCCTCGGAGGATGTGCGTATAATGTTTCAAACATGCTTTATTTAGAAAAAATACCGTACACGCTTTGCTCTCCTGTTGGTAGCGGCTTATATGGAGAGTTTGTTGAGCGAGAACTTCAAAAAAAAGGTGTTGTTCCCTTTGTAAGGTTGGATGATATTGCAAACGGCTGTTGTTATTGTCTTGTAGAAGATGATGGTGAGCGCACCTTTTTGTCTCATCACGGAGCAGAATACATTTTTAATAAAGCATGGATGAAAAATATAGATCCTAGTTTAGTTGATTCAGCATATATTTGTGGTATTGAGATAGAAGATCCAACAGGTATTGAAATAGTTGAGTACCTTGAAGAGCATCCCGAATACAGTATTTTTTTCGCAGTTGGTCCTCGTATTAATTATATAGAAAAATCCAGACTCGAAAGACTATTTAACCTTAAACCAATTATTCACCTTAATGAAATTGAAGCACTTGAATATACAAAGTGTAATTCCGTTGAAAAAGCAGCAAAGCATCTTAATGAGCTTACAAATAATTCTCTTATTATTACCTTGGGTGAAAAAGGCGCTCTCGTTTTTGAAAATGGAAATACATCAATAATAAAAGGATATGAGGCCACTATTGTAGACACAATAGGAGCAGGTGATTGTCACGTGGGCTCTGTTATTTCAGGGCTAAAACAAGGATTTTCTTTGGTTAAATCTGTAAGGAGAGCAAATGCTTTTTCAGCTGCTGTTGTTGGAGTTAGTGGGGCTATATTAACTGAAAAAGAGTATAAAAAGGTACAACATGAAAAATAAACAATTTAACGAACTTGCCGTTTGTGGCTTTGAATCGGTAAAATCGCTCGGGAAGTATAATTCACACCTTATAACTAGGTTTTTTTATAGTGAAAATAGGAAGGGAGACTTTTCTAGCCTTTGCAAAGAACTTGCAGCAAACAAAAAACCATACAATATAGTTGAGCAAAAGGATTTAGAAAAGCTCTCAGGATCTACACACCATGAGGGAGTAGTCGCAATGATTTCAAAGCCTCAAATAAAAGATGTAAGTTTTCCCCTGCTTCAAACACTTGCAGAAGAAAATAAAAACATACTGGTTTTAGATAGAATATCTAATGCCAATAATTTTGGTGCTATCGTTCGCTCATGTGCCTTTTTTGGTTTAAAAACAATAATTATATCGAATGATGATGCACAAAGTTCAATTACTACTGCAACTTATAGAATTGCAAAAGGCGGCATGGATTTTGTAACCATTTACAAAGCGGAATCTATAAATAGACTTTTAGGTGATTTAAAGGGTAGCTTTGTAAGCATTGGCACTGATGTTCGAACAGAGCATTCACTGGAAAACCTGCAAGCTAGCTTAAAAGATAAATCATTAAATGAATTACCACGAGCTCTTGTTTTAGGAAATGAAGAGCACGGTATAAGCGAGCTTGTGAAAAAATCTTGTGATGTGTTAGTAAAAATACCAGGAGCTAATAACACAGGAGAAGGTATTGAAAGCCTTAATGTAGCTCAAGCTACAAGTGTATTATTATATGCGTTACATTGCTAAGGTTTTACAAAATACGGAATGCATTTTCTAAGTCATCAATTAAGTCTTGAGCATTTTCAAGTCCACAATATATTCGAATTAAATTCCGTGCCCCATGTCTGTCTCTTGCTTCTTCATCAGTTAGCTTGTAGCAGGGCATAATAACAAGGCTTTCAAATCCACCCCAAGAAACACCTTTTTGAAATATTTTTAAAGTATTGCAAAAGGTAAGGGTTTTTTCAAGGCTTGCATCGAGCTCAAAACTCATAAGGCCGCAGCTTCCAGAAAGTTGCTTTTGAGCAAGTTCAAACTGAGGGTAAGATTTTACGCCGGGATAGTTAAGCCGTTTAACTTCCTTCTTTGTTTCGAGATACTCTGCAACTTTTTGTGCATTTTTTGATGATTTTTCAAGCCTTAAAGGTAACGTTCTAATACTTCTAAGTACTTGCCACGCTTCAAAGTTACCAAGTATTCCACCAAATAGTTCTCGTCCCTTTGTTTTTATAACAGAAATCAATTCATTTGATGCGCATACACAGCCACCTACAACATCTGAGTGCCCACCATAGTACTTTGATAATGTATGCACGCTTACATCAATGCCTATATCAAATGGTTTTTGGTATACTCCAGCTGACCATGTATTATCAATAATTGTTGCTATGCCTTTTTCTTTTGCAACTCGTACAATTCTATGTAGGTCTTGCATTTCTAAAACAAGCGAAGAAGGGCTTTCTAAATATATTACTTTTGTATTTTTTTTTATGGCAGAAATTATTCCATCTGTATCATCATCGTTAATGAAATCGTGACTCATTCCTAAGTCCGACATATTTTCTGTAATAAATGTGCGAGTAGGGCCATATACATTTTTTATGGTTATAATATGATCGCCTGCTTTCATAAAGTGAAGTATTGCAGTTGTAATAGCCGCCATTCCAGAGGCAAAGCATGCACAGCTTTCAGCACCTTCAATTGCAGCTAATTTTTTTTCAACAAGCTCAACAGTAGGATTAGAGCATCGCGTGTACATATAGCTGCTTTTTTTGCTCGAGTCAAAGCTTAGGTGATCTTCTATTGAATCAAATACAAAAAGTGAGTTCATAAATAGTGGTGGCGTAACTGCATTGTGTAGTTTTTTTTCTTCACCAAAATGAGCACAAATATATTCTAGATTGTAGTTTTTCATAGCAGTATTTTATCTCAAGTTTTCTATAGCGTCAAGATACTAGCTTTTATAGCCGATACTATTATTATATGAAAAACATGGTAATCTTATATAATCCATCTGAAGATGGTCGAGCACACGATACACTATTTAATTCTAAATCTGCTGTTGAATGTGCAAACGAATGGGCAAAGTCTATTAACGAAAATTCAATTGAAAATATCTTTTTGCATGATATTATTGTTGACGGAAAGGCAAACCTTGTTCTTTTTTTAGAAAAAATGATTGAACTTTTAGATAAAAATGATGCTCATTATGCAATTTTTGCATGGGCAGATTGTCCCTTTTTAAATAAAAAGCTTACTGAAAAGCTTATTGAATATCATGAAACGTATAAGGCTGAGTATACATTCGCAGAAGGCTTTCCTTATGGGTTGGCGCCAGAAGTAATACACACTGGGACAGTTAAAATCCTCTTAGGACTAGCAAAAGCAAAAGGGTTTGAGGATGCATCAATTGAAAGAGACTCCCTTTTTAGCATTATAAAGACAGACATCAATTCATTTGAAATTGAAACATATATTGCAAATTATGATTGGCGCTACTTGCGCTTACAATTATGCTGTTCAAATAAAAGAAACACACTCGCATGTGAAAGACTATTTGATATAGCAGAAAATGAGCTACAAGATGCTCATGCACTGTCTTTTGCTGCTGAAAAATCATCATCAGTTCAAAGAACTCTTCCGGCTTTTTACAATGTACAAGTGTTTTCTTCTACTAGTATTCAAACAGTTTATGAACCATCTATAGGTAACTATTCAATAGAAAAAGAAGCATTTTCAAAGCTATTAACAAAGATTGAAAAATTTTCTGATGATGCGGTAATTAGTTTATCATTTTTAAGTGATCCATTATATCATACAGATTTTTTACTCTTTGTAAGAGAGGTGCTTTCTCACAAAAATTTAAGTGTGCTTGTAGAGACGGATGGCTTGCAAATATCTGAAGAAATTATACGAGAAGTGAAGACTTTAGTAGGATCTAATAATGTACGTTCAAATGGGCAGAGAGCCTTTAATTGGATTATTCGTTTAGACGCGAATGACAATAGGTTATACAACAAGGTGCACCTAAAATCAGATAATTCAACTGACTTTGAAAAAGCTGTAAATGTAATTCAATTACTAAAAGAAAACTTTCCTCATGCAGTGTATCCACAAATGGTTAGAATGAACTGTAATGAGGATCAGTTAGAAGGTTTTTTTAGAAGATGGACAGAAGATGCTACTGGCGAATTAATTGTACAAAAATTTGATAGACTTTCAGGACTTCTAGACGATGTACGGCCTGCAGATTTATCTCCAGCAAAAAGATACGCCTGTTGGCACATTAAACGAGATATGAATATACTTGCAGATGGAACCGTTGTACGATGTAAGGCGGCTGCATTTGCACAGAACAAAGATGTAGCAGTGCTAGGAAATGCATTTGAGGAAGAACTTTCAACAGTTTGGGCAAGAGGTGATGTAAACCTAGTTAATCAACTGCAAGGTAAGTATACTGGTCAGTGTGGAGATAGTGATGAATACTATACCTTTAATTTTTAACGAAAGAAACATAAAAAGAACAGTACTCGGAGGAAAAAACAATCAACATGCCGGGTTACATTTAACCTCAAAAATCCCGTGTTCGCTTGTATTACTTAATAGAGGAAGCAATCATTACAGGCAACAAAATATTAATTGTTTATTGAAAATTGGTTTTTCAGAAATTATCTCAGTTGAAAACTCAAGTTTAAGCTATAATTTGGAAGACTTTGCACACAGGCATCCCCAGGTGAAATTTATAGTGCCGCTTGAAACATTTACTATTGGTGAAATGGTTAACATAGGTATAAGCGAAAGCAGCAGTGAAAATGTATTAGTAATTTGGAATGATGTTCATATTACAACCAATCTCATTTCTTCCTTTTTGTACGAAAAACTAATTGATAACGACTTTTATTGCATTGCTCCTCTTTTGCAATCATCTGCATTACAAACACTGCCAGTTAAAATGGTTCCAAGTATTGAAAAAACTTTGTTTGTTGTTACACCAACAACTCCAAATAAAGATAGGGAAGTGACAGTATATCCATTTGATTTTATGGGACTTTATAATAGACAAAAATTTATGCAGCTAGGTGGATTTGACTATACAATAACAAATCCTTATTGGCAAAATTTAGATTTATCTTTAAGGGCATGGTTATGGGGTGAAAAAATAAAAATCTCCACACAGTTTAAACTGAAATACGAAGAAGAAAGCCCATCGGAAGATATAACAGCAGATTTTACACAGCTACGATTTTATCTCAAAAATTGTGCTCCAATCCATAAAAATGATTATGCTTACATACCAACCTCTAGATTTTTTTCTTTTAATTCTCGATACCCTGGAAACCCTTTAGAAGCACTTAAAGTGTTCAATGATGCAAGAAGATGGGTGTCAACAAATCGTTATAGGTTTAAGACAGATGTAAGCAATTTTGTAGATGGGTGGTTCAATAACTTTACGTTCGAACAAAGTGATGGTAGTGAATGACAATCATTGCGCTGCAGTGCCGTCTTGCCTCAACTCGACTTCCAAACAAAGCTATACGAACTCTTGGAGATATAGAAATCATTCGCTGGTCTTTAAGGACGCTTAAAACAGTTGTTGCAGATGAATACTGGGTAGCATGTGATGATGATTCATTTTCTGTTCTTTCCACGATTTCAAAAGAAGAAGGTTGGAATTGTTTTAAAGGTCCTTCTCATGACGTGCTTGAACGGTATTGTTTACTTGCAAAAAAAACAGGTGCAACCACAATACTTCGTGCAACAGCAGATAACCCATTTTTATTTGCTGATGCAGCTCAAGAAACTCTCGAGAAAATCAAAGAAAAATCATGTGACTACTTTTCATTCACTGGTCTTCCTCATGGTAGCGGTGTTGAGGCATTTTTATCTCAAGCATTATTCAAAGCAAGGGATATTACTAGTAAAGCATACGATCATGAGCATGTCGGTCCTGCACTCTACAATTACCCTGAAAAGTTTGATATAGTTTTTGAAGAAGCACCTCTAAAATGGACACATAAAGGTAGTTTTGCTTCGTATAGGACAACCATTGATACATACACAGATCTTAAAAAAGCTCAAAGAATACATTCCTATTTGCAAGAAAATGGGTGCATCATGCCTTATTCTTCAACTGATATTTTTAAAGCCTTAGACTCAAAAGAAGTACAAAAGAATATTCTTTTTGTTCCGGCAGTAAAAAATGGGCGTGGCACAGGGCACATACGTAGAATTCTTCATGTGTCAAGTATGCTGAAAAAAAATTATTCGATTTTTTCAGATATTCTCTTAATCGATGAGGTGTCTCAGGAAGCAAAAGACCTCATAGAACACTACATGCAATCACTTGAATTGAGTGAAGAAAACATAATATCAAAAATAGCTCCTGATGCTGACTACACGCTTATCATTACAGATGCATTTATGCTCGAAAAAGAACAGCTAAAACAACTCGTCCAAGTTGCTCCTATAGTAGCTATTGATGAGGGTAGTAACAAAACAAATTATTTTGATTATATAATAAACATCATTCCACCTCTTAATGATTCTAATGATATTAATGACTTTAGACCTCAATTATTAGATTTGCCTGTGCTAGAGAAAAAAAAGATTACATCAATTAAAAAGATACTTGTTAGTATAGGTGGAGAAGATCCATCTCATTTTACAAGCTGCATTATCTCGACACTTAAAAGACTTTATTCAAAAACAGATGTATGCATCGATTCAACAAGTCATGGGGCAATTCCTAATTTAAAGCATGAAATAGGGAAGTATGACCTCGTAATTACTCATTATGGCCTTACAGCCTTTGAAGCTGCTAATGCTGGGTGTGCAGTTATCACAGTTGCAACAAGCTCAATTCATAAAAAACTTTCGAGAAAATATGGTCTAGTTTGCATAGAAAAAAAAGATTGTACAGAAAAAAAACTTCAAAAAGTCTTGAGCAATTTTGAGCCTCTTTTGCCTAGAAAACTACAGTCAATTATTTGTACGCAACAACCAGAAAATCTTACAGATTATATTAACTCACTAGTGTATGCATCATCATATTCTTGCCCAGTATGCGGTAAATCGAAAAAACCAAATCCTGTCATTTTTAGAGATGTCATAAAAACAATTAAGAAGTGCTCTAGCTGTAGTTTGCTTTATGTGTCATTTTGCCTAAACGAAGAAAAAGAGTATACAAAAGACTATTTTTTTGATGACTATAAAGCTCAGTATGGAAAAACCTATTTAGAAGATTTTGATTTTATAAAAGCACAGGGAGTGAGAAGGATTGAAAATATCACTGCTTTATCTAAGCCGCTAGAAAAAGCGAGGCTTCTTGATGTTGGCTGTGCGTATGGTCCTTTTCTATCAGCTGCATTTGATAAGGGCTTTGAACCATTTGGTATTGATGTTTCTGAAGATGCCGTATCGTATGTAACTAATCAACTACAATTTTTTGCAAGGGTTAGTGATTTTTCTGAACCATTTTCACTACAAGATTTCTTAAATTCAACTATTACAGCAAATGATTACTTTGATGCTATTACAATGTGGTATGTTATTGAGCACTTTATAAATCTTGATACGGTGTTTAAAAATATTTCAAAGTCTCTTAAGCTAGGTGGGGTTTTTGCATTTTCAACACCAAATGCTAACGGAGTAAGCAGGCGCACACAAGGGTCAAACTTTTTTAAGGAAAGCCCATTTGATCACATATCACTGTTTGAAGAACAGAGTGTTAAAAATATAGTTAATCGTTATGGTTTTAAAATCATTAAAGTTCTCTCAACTGGTATTCACCCTAATAGATTTCCAGAAAAACTTCAAAAAGTTTTTGGTAGTACACTCATACCACTTGCAAAAATAATGCGTTTAGGCGATACTTTTGAAGTATACTGTATTAAAATTAAGGAAATATAATGAAACATATTCTTATACTTGGTGCTGGACTTATGCAAGAGCCGGCAATAAACTCAGCACACGAGTTAGGTTATGCAGTAACAGTTTTTGATGGAAATGATGGAGCATATTGCAAAAGTAAATGCGAATCATTTTTTGCAATTGACTTAAAAAATACAGATGAGCTTATAAAAAAAGCTACTGAATTACACTCGGCAAAATCGTTTGCTGCTGTTTTTACGGCTGGCACAGACTTTTCATATGCAGTATCAAAAATAGCTAGTGCTTTGTCATTACCATCTCATAGTATAGAATCTGCAAAAAATGCAAGTGATAAGATTCGTATGAGAGAATGTTTTGATAAATCAAATGTACCTTCGCCAAATTTTATTGAGGTAACAAGAAAAACAGATACTAAATATATTAGAGAATTTGTTGATTGCATTACTTACCCTGTTGTGGTAAAACCGTGTGATAATATGGGCGCAAGAGGATGCAGGCTCGTAAGAGAAAGTTGTGAATTACAAAATGCTATTGATGATGCAATTACATATTCTAAAACAGACAGAGCTATTATTGAAGAATATATGGACGGTCCTGAGTTTTCAATTGATGCCCTTGTTTTTAATGGTGAAGTAACTATAACCGGTTTTGCAGATAGGCATATTTTTTATCCTCCTTATTTTATTGAAATGGGACATTCTATGCCTACTGATATTGATAAAGATAATTACAATAAACTAATACAAACATTTGTGCGGGGAATTCGTGCTCTAGGCTTAAGTCATGGTGCCGCAAAAGCTGATATAAAGCTCACAAAAAAGGGCGCTATGATTGGAGAAATAGCTGCACGCTTGTCAGGTGGATATATGTCTGGCTGGACATTCCCCTATGCATCCAGTCTAAATCTTACTAAAGAAGCTTTAAACATTGCCTTAAATCGAATGCCAAAAAAACTACATCAAAATAGAGTAAAGGTATTTTCGGATTATGAAGGGTTTACTGCCGTATATGATTATCCGTGCAATAAGCATTGTGTTGAAAGAGCATGGATATCAATCCCAGGCACAGTTGACTCTGTTGTTTTTCCTGAAAACATAAATGGTACCGATGTATTCCCACGATTAGAAAAAAATGATGTTGCAGTTTTTCCAGTAAACAATGTACAAAAGGCTGGGAATGTTATTTGTTGTAAGAGTACGCGAGAAACAGCAGGTGAGGGTGCACATCGTTTTATACGAAAGACTGTCGTGAATCTCAAAAAAAATGACATTCATACTATTGAGTTCTTAAATCAACCCTTATCAACTACCTTTCCGCCTTCTGCATTTCTTCTACCAATAGAAATATATGAGAAAATTCAAAATGATTTTGATGTTGCAATCTCTACCGTAGTTGAAATTCCTGATTTTTTAAAAGTGTATGAAAAAACAAAGGATTGGAATGGGCGAACATTGATAGAAACAGTGAAATGTGTAAATGAGTATATCAATGAAAATTTTGACAGAGTCGGACGTGCTAAGAAAAGCGAAGGTTTACCAAGCTTTTGGTCCTGTTTAATTCGAGGTGGACTACAAGGGGCACTCTTTTATTTTTTATAAAAATATGATAGGATAGTGGGAAATGACACGTAAGATAGTTTTCATTTGGATTATAATATTCTTATTCTCAAGTCTAGTTGCTCAAATTCCAAAAGGGTATTTGTCTTTGCAAGACATTGCCACAAAAACACAATCTGTATTATATTGGGATAGCTTGAGTTCAAGCGGTATGTTTGAAAAAAATGGTCACTTTTTAAATTTTGCAGTTGATAGTCCAATTGTTATTTTTGATTATTCGAAAACAGCTGTCGTCTCGATGCCAATAAGTTATAATGGTTCAGCCTATGCTAATGAAAATTTCTCTAATACTGTATCTGAGCTATTTAATGAATTGCCCCCTGAAATGAGTTTTAGAGTAGGTGCCATAATTATAGATGCAGGGCATGGTGGAAAGGATCCAGGAGCTATAGGTACACATACAATTAACGGTAAAACAGTAACACAGTATGAAAAAGATATTGCTTTGTATGTTGCCCTTCAACTTCATAGCCAATTGTCAAAATTATATAATGACAAAAAGATATTACTCACACGAGATAACGATGCATTTTTAACGCTTGAAGAGCGTACCGATATTGCAAATGAGGTTACGCTTGATGATGACGAAGCTATACTAAATATTTCCATCCACGTAAACTCCGCTCTAAATAAAAATGCCACGGGGTTTGAAGTATGGTATTTAAGTCCTGGCTATAGGCGAACGCTAATAAATGAGGAAGATGCTAAAGATGTTGAAGGAGAAGTTGCTACAATTATTAACTCCATGCTTGAAGAGGAATTTACTACTGAGAGTATCCTCATAGCAAAATATATTCATGATGGAATGGAAGCACAAATAGGATCTATGAGTCCAGCAAGAGGTTTAAAAGAAGAAGAATGGTTTGTTGTAAGAAATGCTAAAATGCCTAGTGTGCTTGTTGAGCTAGGATTTATTTCGAATGCAGGAGAGGCAGCATTATTATATGATAAAGAGTACTTGAACAAGACAACACTTGGCATATATAATGGGGTAACCGCATTCGTAACGCATTTTGAAGAGTCAAGAGGCTTTACAGGATCCGTACGTTAGAAGGAGTAAGAATGAACATAAATGAAATACGAAACATAAAAAATATAAAAACAAAAATATTGCTTTTGGGAGCTGCCATATTAATTATATCACTAGCACTTTACATAGTTTTTTATCCTGGGCAAAGAGCTGTACTCTTGTTTGAATCCATGGATGATTCTAAGCTTTATAGTGAGCACCGATATATTCCAAGAGGGACGGCTCAAGGCGATTTGCATTACTTTGTAGATGAATTGCTATTGGGACCAACATCTGATCGGTATAAGCCACTTTTTGCTCACGGGACTAAGGCTTTGTCGTGTTTCTTAAATGATGAGAATATATTGTACATACATTTAAACGAAAATGCACTTTTTTCAGGAAATTCATCCTCTGATACGGTATTTGCGTGCGAATTATTAAAAATAAATGTACTCAAAAACTACAAGTATGTCGATAATATAAGAGTATTCATAATGGGAAATTTGGTTGCAGAAATGTAGCAAATTGTGCTTTTTTATCAAAAAAAGCATTGACAAAATGTAACATTGATTGTAAGCTATAACATATGAATATCAACGAAATTATTACTACCATTAAAAAGGAGTTTAAAATGAAGAAGTACTTATTTTTTGTGCTAGTCTTACTTCTAGTTGCAGGGAGCTTCACCTTTGGTGAAAAAGCAACGATTATAGACTTTGCAAACCTCGAGCCAGATATCGTTGCTGGTGAAGATGGAAATCCGACCGTTCACTCAAGAACAGCAATGGATTTTTCTGATATTTCATCAATTAATTTTGATGAAACACAAAAAGCGTTGATGAGATCATCTCTAGCGTTGCCTGATTGGGAAGTTCACTTGAACGCATCAGCTCAGACAACAACAAATATGAGAAACTCAATTGTTAAACCTGCACCAAACGTATCAGGACCTTATGAAGGTTTAAACGTAATGGGTGTTAGAGTTCTTTTCCCAACTGCACCAGTAAATGCAAATGCTACTATTCAACCAGCATTTGATATTCCAGCTTTTGAACCAATGGCAGACATTGATGAAAACGGTCAAGTTATCCCAGGAACAGAACAAGCAGGTGTTTACAGATTTAGAAAACAAGCTGAAGATACAGTAGGTTATGGTGTTCTTGAAAATGTTGGAACAATTAAATCAATTTCATTAACTACTTTAGGTAATCAATATCCTCATGCTGTATATGTTTTACTTAGTGACAATGATGGTATTCAAAGAAGATACTATATGGGTACATTAAACTTTGACGGTTGGAAGAACCTTATTTGGAATAACC
>CAYJFX010000044.1:0-16114 GCA_964369735.1 uncultured Treponemataceae bacterium | reverse complement strand
ATGTAAATGCTTTGGGAGGCATTTGCTCAAAGGGTTTAACCTTAGAAGCAAAAAGTGGAAATGAGGGAGTGCGCCTTATAGAAACACCCGCAGGCCTTATAAATTCTATTGGTCTTGAAAACCCTGGCATACAGCACTTTATTGAACACGAACTTGAAACAATGATGAGTTTTAAGCCTGTCACCGTTGTAAACTTATCGGGCTCATCTATAGAAACATATGTTGAAGGCGCAAAGCTTCTTAACAGTGCTTCCACTAAAAATGGAAAAAAAATAGAAATGATTGAGCTTAATATAAGCTGTCCAAATGTAAAAGCAGGGGGAATGGCCTTTGGCTTAGACTGCGATGCTGCATCTGAGGTAACCGCGAAAGTGAGGGAAGTAACGAGTATACCACTCATGGTAAAACTCAGCCCAAATGCTGCCGACCTTGTGTCCATTGCTCATGCGGTGAGGGAAGCGGGTGCAAATGCAATAAGTATGGTAAACACCTTTCAAGCCATGTCTATCGATATTGAAAAAGGTAAGCCCGTTTTTGCAAATATAAAAGCGGGTCTTTCAGGGCCTGCCATCCGCCCAATTGCACTTAGAATGGTATACGACGTGTGCGCTTCATTTGCAAAACTTTCACTAAAAGAGCAAATACCCGTTGTGGCGCTTGGTGGAATAGAAAAATGGCAAGATGCCGTTGAGTTTATTATGGCCGGAGCAAGCGCCCTACAAGTGGGAACAGCCACCTTCGCAAACCCTACTTGCATGATTGATATTATTGCGGGGCTAAAAGATTATATGACTCGAAAAGGCTATTCTAAAATAGAAGACTTTAGAGGATGCGCTTTATAGTTTACATATTAGAAATTTTAAAACACACTTTAGAAAATAACTTTTGATTTATAATTTTTAAGTTGTGAAAAATCATAATGGCTTGATAAGATATTGATCATATTAATCTGCGTAATTCTTGCGGATTTATCTTCTCAAAAAATAGATCCAACCTTTTCTACTTCGGCATTTCTAGCGGCACACCAAGTACCTTTTTTCAATGCTTTTTGGATATCAATGTCTTTTCCATTTATTTTATCTATAAGGTATTCGTATAAAAATCCTGCAGAAAACGAATCGCCGCAACCAATTGAGTTAACAAGGCTTACCTTTTCAATTTCTTGAGTATATCCCCTTCCTTTGTATGAAGCTAGGGTTGAATCCTTCCCTCGTGTAATAACTATGCAGTTTTGAAGTTCTTCGCTTTTTTTACAAATGGCCTCTAACAGTGCGCTATCATTGTTTTCGTGTTCTAGGTCAAAGGTTGAACAAAATTCCTTTGCGTTAATTTTAATAATTTCTGGAGTGCATCCTGTAAGAACTTCTAATAAATCCTTGCCCCAAAAGTCTACTAGAACCACAAGTCCTTTTTCTACTGCTTCTTTACAAATAACAACATTTAAGTTTTCAGACCAAATTTTGGGTCGGCTACCAGCAAAAACGAGTGCTTGAGAGGCATTAAATGATTCACTAAGTGTTTCAAGCATTTTTTTTTCTGCTTGTGCTATTTCATTTAATGATTCTTTGTCATATAAAACAGGCTCATCCATAACAAGCTCTGTAACGGTCTTAATATCTGATTCAATAATAGTTACACATTCTCTTGTAAAGCCTGGAATGGTAATTGGTTTTACAAGTAATTTATCTAGCTTAGAAAGATTTAAAAAAATATCAGCATTTTCTTTTCCTACGGGACAAATAACGCTTGAGCATGATTCTTTTAGTTGGTTTAAGACGCGTACAACATTTACCGCCTTTCCTGAAGCATCGAGCCTAAAGTGTGTTGAGCGGTTTACCTCGCCGTCAAGAACTGCTGTGAAATTCGCAGTTCGTTGTAAAGTTGTTGATAGGCAAAGGGCTGTTATGTGCATAAAGTAACTCCTGTATAGCATTTTGTGCCTTTGTATAGTATAAGGAGTATTTAATAATAAAACAAGTAGAAAATTTTGATAAAAAAATAAAAAATATTTCTTGACAAAGTAAAAAAGTCGTGTGATAATGTATGTAAACGATTACACAAAAATGTAATCGTTTACATACATTATAAGGTATCGGAGTCGAGATATGTTAATTAACGTTTCACCGGTTATTAGCCCGGAACTTATTTCTATTTTACATCGCATGGGGCATGGTGACGAATTGGTGTTAGCTGACGCATTTTATCCTGGGGATACATGCAACACTACGGTACTTCGAGCGGATGGAATAAAAATTCCGCAACTTTTGGATGGAATTTTGCGATTGATAAATTTAGATTCATATGCTTCAGATTCGCTTGTTATGATGGCTCCCGTTGAAGGCGATGAATTAGATATATCAGTTGAAAACTCATATTTGAGTGCAATAAAAAATATCTATCCTGATGCTCCAGCAATAACACGAATTGGTCGTTTTGATTTTTATGAAAGGTCTAAGTCTGCCTTTGCTGTGGTTGTAACTGGTGAAACAGTAAAATATGGAAACATTATAATTAAAAAAGGCGTTGTTCCTGTTACAGATATTTTCTTGAAGTAGTAAAAATCCGGAGTTTCCGGTTTAAAAAATGAGAGAATCTCTCATGATAATAAGGAGTTTATATGAAAAAACTTGGATTGGTTCTTGTTATTCTTGTGATGACAATTGGTATGGTGTTTGCTGGTGGATCCAGCGACTCTGATGGTGTAAAAATGGGATTTCTTATCCGTAACTTGAATGAAACATTCGTTCGAGATTATGCAGACAATCTTGAAAAAAATGCAGAAGCTGCTGGTATCGACTACACTCTTCTCGATGGTAATAGTGATGTTGCAACTCAGCTTGATCAATTAAACACATTGTTAAGCCAAGGTTATAAGTACTTTGTAATTATTCCTCAAGATCCTAATGCTACAGAACAAATGGCAGAAGCAATTAACAGAGTTGGTGGATCAGCTGCTTTCTCAAACATTGCACCAACTGTTGATGCACTTAAAGTAGGTCCTACTTTCTACTTCGCATCATCACCTGAAACTATTGCAGGTAACATTCAAGCAGATATCTTAGCTGACTACTTTGACGCAAATCCTTCAAAAGCACCTGGAAAAGAAGTAAATGTTCTTTACTTAAACGGACAACTTGGACACCCAGCACAAATTGCACGCCGCAATGGTTTTGTTGATGGAATGGCAGCTAATGGTTACACATTAAACTTTGTTGCTGAAGATACAGCTAACTGGGGTGCTGCTGAAGCTCAACAACGAGTAGATGCATGGCAAGCAGCTTTTGATGGCGAATTCAATGCTGTAATTGGTCAAAATGATGACATGGCACTCGGTGCAATTGAATCATTGTTATCAAAACAATATGTTGATGATCCTTCAGACATTACTAGAGATGTTGACGGTGACGGAACAGTATTAAGAGTACCTGTAATTGGTATTGACAAAACAGCTACTGGTTACGCATCAGTTCAAAAGAATCAAATGTTGGCAACTGTTCTTCAAGATTCAGTTGGACAATCTGACACAGCTTTCGAATTAGTATACGCAACAGCTATGAATGATGGTATGCTTCCTTCAGGCTTCACAACAAAAGCAGGAATTGGGCCTGCAACAGAAACACAAAACGAACCTCCTCTACAAGATGCAGCAGTTCTTCCACAATGTTTCGTTGTTCCATTTGCACCAGTAACTGAGTAATTTTAATAGTAGATTATTATTACCATGTCCTACAGTGCGTAGGGCATGGTTTGTTACTTTTTTTATTTCAGTATATTATTATTTTTGCGAAAGCAGGTTTTTATGAGTGAAAAATATATCCTTCAGATGGAAGGAATTACAAAGCAGTTTCCAGGTGTTTTAGCTCTCGATTCTGTTTCTTTAAATGTCCGCCCTGGTACCGTTCACGCTTTAATGGGTGAAAATGGGGCAGGAAAATCAACTTTAATGAAATGCCTTTTTGGGATGTATCATCCTGATGCAGGTAAAATTATATATAATGGTAGAGAAGTTAAATTTCATGATGCAAAAGATGCGATTGCTACTGGTATCACTATGATTCATCAGGAGCTTTCAAATGTGCCTGATAGAACGATTGCACAAAATATTTGGCTTGGACGAGAACCATTTGTTAAGGGCACAAGAATTATTGATGACAAAAAAATGTCAGAAGATACATATATTCTTATGAAAGGATTAGGAATGGAAGTTGACCCTGATGCACCAATGCGTTCATTGTCAATTTCAATGCAACAAGGCTGTGAAATAGCAAAAGCCGTGTCTCACTCAGCTACGGTAGTTGTAATGGACGAGCCAACTTCCTCATTATCTGATAAAGAAGTAGATCAATTATTTAATATTATTAACAACTTACGTGAAACAGGGGTTGCGGTAATTTATATATCACATAGAATGAATGAAATATTCCAGATTTCTGATGATATTTCAGTTATGCGAGATGGATCACATGTTGGAACCTATCCCGCAGCTGAAATTGATGAAGACCAGTTAATAAATTTAATGATTGGAAGGACGACTACACAACGTTTTCCTACTGTTGAAGCCGTTCCTGGTGAAGTGGTTATGGAAGTAAAAAGCCTATCATCTGCTAACCCCAAATCATTTTTTGATATTTCTTTTGATTTAAAGAAATCAGAGATTTTAGGAATAGGGGGGCTTGTTGGTGCTCAACGCTCTGAGCTTGTAGAGGCAATTTTTGGTTTGCGACAAACAATTAATGGTGGAATTATCATTAACGGAAAAGAGGTGAAAATTAGATCTTCTAATGACGCAATTAAAAATGGGATTGGGCTTATTACAGAAGATAGGCGAGGTAGTGGTATTTTCCCACTCTTATCAATAACCGAAAACACCTTTATGGCTTCTCTTAAAAATTTTTTATCGAAAATTGGACTCATTAAGCACAAGGTTGTTGCTATTAAATCAGAAGAACTAAATAAGTTATTAAAAACAAAAACTCCAACCATGGAAACAAAAATTCAAAACCTATCTGGTGGAAACCAACAAAAAGTATTGGTAAGTCGATGGCTTATGACACTTCCTGATATTCTTATTATGGATGAGCCAACACGTGGAATTGATGTTGGGGCAAAATATGAAATTTATACCATTATGGCAGATTTGGTGAAGCAAGGAAAATCAATTATCATGGTTTCTTCAGAAATGCCTGAATTGTTGGGGATGTCTCATCGAGTAGCCGTTCTTTGTAACGGAAAACTTACCGGTGTATTAGATAAAAAAGATGCAACACAAGAAGCTGTTATGCGTTTAGCAACACAGTTTTCATAAAAAAAGGAAATATGTATGGAAAAAATGAAAGTAGCAAGCATAGGCAATTCGCCTAAAGAAATTCTTAACAAGTATACAAACTATATTACATTTGTAGTTCTGTTTATAGTTTTAGGTATTTTAACACGCGGTGGGTCAATGGAACTCGTTTCTATTCAAAACTTAGTTATAGCAGAAGCTATTCGATCTTTTGCAGCACTTGGCGTCGGTTTAATTATTATTACTCGCGGTATTGACCTTTCAATTGGGTATGCGGTATGTCTAACAACCAGTGTTGCAGCTTCTCTTGCTCAGAGCCCTGAATATGCACAAGCTATGTATATGAACCCTGAATATGTAGCCCTTGTTGAGCAAGGTCTTCCTATTCCAGAAGGAATGAATGCGGCTAGGCAATTTCCTTTATTTTTGCCAGCTTTAATGGCAGTAATTGTTGGAACATTGTTTGGTGCATTTAATGGTGTGTTAGTTGCCTACGCAAAGCTACCACCTTTTATTGCAACACTTGGAACACTTTCAATTGCACGTGGTACACAGCTTATTTATACTCAAGCAAAGGTTGTAGGAAGCGTTAAAACTGAGTTTAAAGCAATTGCACAAAGCTATATAGGGCCAATTCCTAATCTAGCAATTTTTGTTGCAGTAGCAGCAATTATCGTATATATCATTTTGAGGCACACCCGCCTTGGTGCGAATCTCTATGCTGTAGGTGGAAATCCGCAGGCAGCTCGGGTTGTAGGTATTAACGTAGAGCGTACACTTGTATTCGTATACAGTTTTGCAGGATTTTTATATGGAATAGCTGGAACACTGATGGCCTCTCGATTAGGTTTAGCGAACTCTTTAACAGGTAATGGGATGGAGCTTGACGCTATTGCTGCTGTTACCGTTGGTGGTGTCTCTCAAACTGGCGGTGTAGGTACTGTAGGTGGTATGGTTGTAGGTGTGCTTATTTTAGGACTTATTAACTATGGTATGACATATATGGGCATAGACTCATACTACCAATTGTTAATGAAAGGTGGAATTATTATTCTTGCTGTTTTCTTTGATATGAGAAAGCATGCTAGAAGGGCATAAATAGAGAGTAGAAGGCAGCATGCTGCTGTCTACTCTTATAGAATGATAAGGAATAAAAGTGGTTACTATTAAGGATGTAGCAGTTGATGCAGGTGTTTCTACTGCAACAGTATCGAGAGTATTAAATGGCGATAAAAAAGTATTAGATGTTACCAAGGATGCAGTTACTAAATCTGTTGAAAAGCTAGGCTACAGAGTGTATCCTGCTGCACGGAATCTAAAAAAAGGAAAAAGCCATGCAATAGGTGTAATTGTTCCTGAATTATCTAACTACTTTTTTATGCAATTATTTGAATACTTTGAGCAAACCTTACGTGAAAACGGTTATTCAATGATTCTATGCACGTCCAATGATTCTGTTGAAGAAGAAATAGAGATGCTTAACTATCTGCAAAGTCAGTTTGTAGAAGGCATAATTGCAATTCCTGTGAGCTTAGAATATGACCACTTTGAAAAAATGGCAAAACACATACCATTTGTTTTTGTTGACAGAAGTTTTCCTAGCATCAAAGCTGATAGCGTTTTAGTTAATAACCTTGGTGGAGCATTCGATGCTGTTACTGCATTAATAGATGATGGTTTTAAGAATATCGCTTTTATTGGTGGCGATGAAAATGCAATGACAAGTAATGAGCGTTACACTGGCTACAGAGCGGCAATGGAAAAGGCACATTTAACCATAAATGAAGATAACGTTTTAATGACAGGCACCTCTATGGAAGATGGCTATGAAGCAATGGATCGTATCTTAAAAAGGCGGCTTTTAAGTAGAACGCTTGACCGTTTTGCAGCCTATGAGAGTCCAGATGCATTCTTTTGTGTAAATTTGATGGTTTTGCATGGGGCTACGAAACGGGTAATGGAAGAAAGTCATGCAGTACAAAAGTCTATTGTGGGAGCTGCATTTGATGAAATTTTTTATGCCAATTTATTTTCTTGGTGTAAGTATTTTGTTTCTCAGCCTGTGCGTGAGATGGGTGAGTCAGCAGTTCGTTTAATACTTGACCGAATTGATAATGAAAAAAAGAGCGACTATAAAGAAGTGCGCTTAGAAACTAAGCTGCTGAGTTATAGTGATTTACTTTGGAAACATGCGTAGTTATACGCACTAAATAATAATTAGCTAGTATATGGAGGAATATATGGCAAAATCAAAATTAATTGGGGATTACCCTGTAATTGGAATTCGCCCAACGATTGACGGAAGACAAGGTGTTCTTCGTGTTAGAGATTCTCTTGAGCAACAAACAATGAATATGGCCAAAGAAGCTGCAAAATTAATTGAGGACAATTTATACTACTCAAATGGAGAAAAAGTAAAGGTAATTATTGCTGATTCAACAATTGGTAGAGTTTCAGAGTCTGCAGCATGTGCCGATAAGTTTAAAAAAGCAGGGGTCGATATTACTATTACTGTTACCCCTTGTTGGTGCTACGGATCAGAAACGATGGACATGGACCCAATGACTATAAAAGCTGTTTGGGGCTTTAATGGAACAGAAAGACCTGGGGCTGTTTTTTTAGCTGCAGTATTGGCAGGACATGCACAAAAAGGGCTTCCAGCCTTTGGTATTTATGGTCATGAAGTGCAAGAAGCCTCTGCAACAGGCATTCCTGATGATGTAAAAGAAAAATTATTACGCTTTGCTCGCTCTGCTGTTGCAGCAGCAACAATGCGAGGAAAATCATATTTACAAATTGGTTCTATTTGTATGGGTATTGCAGGCTCAATAGCAGATCCTGCCTTTTTTGAAAAGTATCTTGGTATGAGACTTGAATCAGTTGATGAAGTTGAAATTATTCGTCGTATGACAGAAGGAATTTACGACAAAGCAGAATACGAAAAAGCTTTAGCATGGACAAAGGCTAACTGCCCAGAAGGTATTGATAACAATCCTGCTGAATATCAAAAGTCAAAAGAAAAGAAAGCCGAAGAATGGGAATTTGTTGTAAAAATGATGTGTATCATTAAAGACCTTTATCAAGGTAACCCAAATCTTCCAAAAGGTTGCGAGGAAGAAATGCTCGGCCACAATGCAATAGCTGGTGGTTTCCAAGGCCAACGACAATGGACAGACTTCTATCCAAATGCAGACTTCCCTGAAGCAATGATGAATACGTCTTTTGACTGGGAAGGCGCACGAGAACCAATGATTTTAGCTACAGAAAATGATGCACTAAACGGTGTTTGTATGCTTTTTGGAAAGCTTTTAACAAATACACCGCAAATGTTTAGTGATGTAAGAACATACTGGAGTCCTGAAGCAATTAAAAAGGCCTCTGGTTACGATGTAGAAGGAAAGGCAAAAGAAGCTGGTGGGTTTATTCACCTTATCAACTCAGGAGCAAGTTGTATCGACTTTTGTGGTGAAATAAAAGATGATAAAGGTAATTCTGTTTTAAAACCATTTTGGGAAATGACAGAAAAAGACCAAAAAGCTTGTCTTGAAGCTACTACATGGAGCGCTGCAAACCTTGGATATTTCCGTGGCGGCGGGTATTCTTCACGTTTTTCTACAAAAGCAGAAATGCCTGTAACAATGATTCGCTTAAATCTTATTCATGGACAAGGTCCTGTAATGCAAATTGCTGAAGGTTGGACCGTTAAACTTCCAGATGAAGTTACAGACAAATTATGGAAAAGAACAGACTATACTTGGCCATGCACTTGGTTTGCTCCAAGGGTAACGGGTAAGGGTGCTTTTAAAACAGCATATGATGTTATGAATAACTGGGGCGCAAACCACGGTTCAGTTAGCTATGGTCATATTGGAGCTGATGTAATCAGTTTATGTTCAATTCTAAGAATTCCAGTTTGTATGCACAATGTTGATGAAGGTAAGATATTTAGACCTGCTGCATGGAATGCATTTGGTATGGACAAAGAAGGACAAGACTATAGAGCTTGTGAAAACTATGGTCCTTTATACGGAAAATATTAAGGTTTTTTAACCTTATCCAAAATCCCTTTGTATTCAAAGGGATTTTTTTTGCTGTTTACTAGCGGTAGTAACAAATATATGGTAAAATAGAAAAAGAAAAGGAAAAAATATGAGTAAAGAACGAATACCAATAATTATAGACTGTGACCCGGGCCACGATGATGCAATAGCACTTGTTATTGCACTTGCAAGTGAAAAGCTCGATGTGTTAGCAGTGACTTGTGTTGCAGGAAATCAAACTTTAGAAAAAACATCAAACAACGCGAGAAGAATTCTTACCTTTTTAGAAAAAAGAGTTCCAGTTGCAAAAGGTGCTGATAGGCCTCTCATTAGAACACTGCGAACAGCGGGTGAAGTTCATGGAACAACGGGGCTTGATGGTCCTGATTTAAAAGACGCAGACTTTGATTACGAAAAAGAAACTGCTTGGGAGTTGCAAAAGCGGCTAATAATGGAAAGTAAGACAAAGGTTACCCTTGTTGCAGTTGGGCCTTTAACAAATATTGCAACACTTTTAAGAGCTTTTCCGTATGTAAAAGAAAATATAGAAAAAATTGTTATTATGGGCGGTGGCCTTAACAATGGGAATACAACTCCTACAGCTGAGTTTAATATTTTAGTCGACCCTGAAGCTGCGCATATTGTATTTAATGCGGGGATTCCCCTTGTTATGTGTGGACTTGATATTACAGAAAAATCTTTTATAATGCCAAATGAAGTTGAGCATTTGCGAAAAAATTGTAAACGAACGGGAATCTTTGTTGCAGAGCTTATGAGCTTTTACTCAAAATATAATATTGCGCTAGGTTTTCCAGGAGGGCATGTTCATGATGCGTGTGCCATTGCCTATCTTATTCAACCAGAAATGTTTAAGACTGAGGACTTATATGTTACCATAGAAACAGAAGGGCGCTATACTACCGGCATGACCATTGCAGATAGACGTTTTAACCCAAAAAAACAAATTGAGCAAAGCCCAAGCAGTGCTTTGGTGCAAGGTGCTACAAAACCGAATGTTACAGTATGTATGGATATTGATAGAAAAGCGTTATTTGATTTACTGGAACAGAGCTGCCTTTCTTACGGATAGGTAAAAAAATAGCTATTGACTTATAGAACTATTTTATATATTATAGTAGGATAGTAGAGGATTGTATTTAATGAAAAAAGCCATAGTCTATTGCATTTTGTTGTTTTCAGTAATAAACGTATCTTATTCTCAAAATATTTTAACCGCCGCAGATTTTTTTGAATCTGTTTCTCAAGCTGTTTCAGCAATTGGAAATTATGAAGCGGATATGGATGTTCGCATTGGCAGTGGTGATGAAATGAACGCAAGAGTGTCTTTTAAACAACCGAATCTTTTGCGAATAGATTTTTCATCACCAGCAACACAAGCAATTGTGTTCAATGGAAATCAATTAACTATTTTTTTGCCAAATTCAAACGTTATATTAAATCAGACAGTACAAGGACAGGGTACATCGGCAGATGGAATGAGTTTAGCAACACCTGAAGGACTTGCATTGATGAAGCGTTATTACTCAATTTCATATGAGTCAGGTCAAGCCCCTGTTCCGCTAGAACCTGCAGAGCTAGGCACCCCTGAGTCAGAAGAAATGGTTGTAAAGCTATTATTAAATAGAAAAAATACAACTGAAGGATTTAGAACAATTAATCTAGCAGTTAACCCCGATACACTTTTGATTCGTCGTGTTCAAGCTGTGTCGGTAGAAGGAATAGAATTTATATTTGATTTTACAAATTATGCAATAAATCAAAATATACCAGATATGCGCTTTCTTTTTGATATGCCATCTGCTGGTAGTACATTTAATGATTTTTTATTTGCAGAATCTGAATAGTGGGAAGAGATGGAAAATTTTGGAGCAATTTTAAGAGAAAAACGAGAAGAAAAAAATATTTCGATAGAGGTAGCATCTAGAGATACAACTATTTCTCGTCATTATATTGAAGCATTGGAAAATGAGCGAACAGATATATTTCCAAGCAATACCTATGTTGCAGGTTTTTTACGCAATTATTGCGATTATCTAGGACTTGATTCATCGTATATTTTAAAAATATTTAATGCAAAGCTCATTCAAGAAACACCTACACCAGTGACACTTTTACACCCTAAAAAGAATTATACAAAACGTATAGTTATAATAGCCTCAAGTGCCTTCGTTGTATGCGTTGCTGCAATTCTTCTTGTATACTTTTTAGTGATTGTTCCACAGCAATTGGCAGAAGATGCACTTAATTTTGCACGAAACGATGGTGAAACATATGCACTTTCCGCCATACCATTTCAAAAGCGGCTTTACGAAGGCGATAAACTTTCTTTAAGAATTGATGACGAAACATTATACTTAGAGGTTTCAGATACATTAAATGCACTTGCATTTGAAACACCTTTAGGGCTACAGTTTGTTGAACTAGGTGAAGAGTTAGAAATTGATGTTGACGGAAAAAATGGTTCAGACTTTGTAATATTTTTATCGGATATTTCACAAACTGATGCTTCTTTAGGAGCTGAAATACGAGCCTTTTTAACGACTCAATCTAGTTCAGGAACAGCATTGCTATTTGATGATGGCAGCGAAATTGCCTTAGCTTCAGAGTTGCCAACTTCACTAGCACAAACTGTTATTTTAGAAGATAATAGAGCCTATCCTTTTACCATAAATGCAACATTCCGAGATGTATGTTTACAACGCTACATATCTGATAGAAACGAGCCTGTTGAAACACTTTTTATGGCAGGTGATGAGCTCATTATGCAAGCGAATAATGCTATTCGAATGTGGATGTCAAACTCGAATGCAGTTACTATGGAATTAATTGCAGATGGTCGATCGTATGATTTAGAGGTAGGCCTTCCAGGTGAAGTTTCAGCACAAGATGTTCGTTGGATTATTGAAGGCGATAATGAGTACAAGCTTGTGGTAATGGATATTGAGTAAAAACTTTTATGTTGACATGCACGGGTGTGCAAAAAATCAAGTAGATGCTGAGCTGATTACCCACCGCTTACAAAGTAAAGGGTGGGCCTTAGTAGAAGATGCTGAATATGCAAACCTAATAGTAGTGAATACTTGCGGGTTTATTGAAAGCGCAAAAAAAGAATCCTTAGATGCAGTGATTGCTGCACGAAAAAGTTATCCAAATGCAAAAATACTCATGGCAGGCTGCCTTTCTGAGCGCTATGCTGATGTTTTTGAAACTGATTTACCTGAAGTTGATGGAATTTTTGGTAATGGTGATTTATCAAAAATTGATGCTTTAGTAGATTCGATGGAAGAGGGGAATAGGCCAGTAGAAACATATGCTCAAGTTGGCGTTTGTGATGGTAAGCGAACAAATCTTTTTGACTATCCTTCGAGCAGTTACATAAAAATCACCGAAGGGTGTGATAACTGCTGTTCATTTTGTGCTATTCCGCTTATTCGTGGCTCACTTCGAAGCCGCACTATAGAGTCAATTGTAGAAGAAATAAAAGACTTGTACGCAAAAGGCATATTTGAATTTAACCTTATAGGGCAAGACCTCGCTGCGTTTGGAAGCGAACACTTTACAAAAGAGCAGCAGAAGTCCTTTGATTGGGATGATATTGGAAAAAGTCCTTTGGCAGAGTTACTAGGGAAGATAAGTGAACTAAAGGGAAATTTTTGGGTTCGCCTACTATACATACATCCTGATCATTTTCCGCGCGATATTCTTCCAATTATAAAGAGTGATACAAGATTTTTACACTACTTTGACATTCCTTTTCAGTCTGGTGATGATGAAATTATTCTTTCCATGAACAGAAAGGGCTCAAAAAAAATATATGAAAAACTTGTAAGCGATATTCGCACTTCATTACCAGATGCCGTTTTACGAACAACCTTTCTTTGTGGTTTTCCTGGAGAATCAGATGAAGCGTCAGAAAACACCTTAGAGTTTTTGAAAAATATAAAACCAAATTGGTCGGGTTGCTTTTCATATAGTAGGGAAGAGGGAACGGCCTCATACAATATGAAAAATCGAGTTCCTGCAAAACTTTCAAAACGTAGAGCAGATTCATTGCAGGATGTTCAGCGAAAAATTACAGAAGAAAAATTAAAAGCTCATGTGGGAAACACCTATGACGTGTTGATAGAAGAACTGATAGAAGGTGAAAACCTTGCATTAGGACGGGCCTGGTATCAAGCCCCAGAAGTAGATGGTGCGTGTGTTGTTCTTTATGATAAGGATTATGATGATATCGAAAAAATAAAGCCTGGTCATGTAGTTAAGGTACATATTACTGGAGTGCGAGGAGTGGATTCGGTAGGGAACTATGTCAAATCTTGATTATCTTTCAATTCTTAATGATGAACAAAAAGATGCGGTAATCCATGAAGGTGGTTCTCTACTTATATTAGCTGGCGCTGGCTCTGGAAAAACGCGGGTAATCACTACAAAAATTGCTCATCTCATAAAAGAAAAAGATATTGATCCCAGAAACATTTTAGCTGTTACTTTCACAAAAAAAGCTGCAAATGAAATGGCTGAACGAGCACGCCTTTTAGAACCTAGAGCTGCATACACACAAATAAGAACATTTCACTCTTTTGGGTCTTGGTTTTTGCGCCTTTATGGAGAACATGCTGGATTAGGCTCAAACTTTTCTGTGTATGATGATGATGATATGACAACGCTTTTAACAAAGTGTACTTCCCTCACGAGACAACAAGCATCTCTCGTTGCTCATGGAATATCGAGGGCAAAAGACTATTGTCTAGCACCTGACTCGCCAGGCTTGGTAAACATTACAACCGATATAGAGTTTCCCCATCTTTATGCAATATATCAAGAGCGTTTACGGGATACGGGGAATGTTGATTTTGGTGACTTGATTATGCTTCCAACGCTCATCTTACAGCAAAACGAAAAAATTAGAGAGCAAATGCATTATCGCTTCAAAGTAATCATGGTTGACGAATATCAAGATTCTAACGTTGCACAATTTATGCTTTTGCAACAGTTAGCAGGAAAACAAAGCTATGTTTGTGTTGTAGGGGATGACGACCAATCTATATATAAATTTAGAGGTGCTGAAGTTCAAAACATCCTCACTTTTCAGGACCATTTCCCAAATACAAAAATTGTTAAACTCGAAAAAAACTACCGCTCAGTTGCACCTGTCTTGCAAGTTGCAGATGATGTTGTTAAAAAAAATGTAGGACGTCTCGGAAAAACATTACAGGCTGTTCGTCATGGTGGTAAGAAACCAATTCTCGCGTTTATGGAAACGCAAGATGTAGAAACTTATTTTTGCGCTCATCTCATTCAGCAAGCATATGAAAAGGGCTGTCCGTATTCTGATTGGGCCATTCTTTATAGAACGAATGCACAGTCGCTCGGTTTTGAAAGTGAGTTTTTACACAAGAAAATTCCGTATACTGTTGTTGGCGCTTTGAAATTTTACGATAGAGAAGAAATTAAAGATATTTTAGCCTTTCTTTCTGTAATAGCAAACCCAAAAGATGAAATAGCATTTAGGCGTATTGTTAATAAGCCGCCAAGAGGCATAGGCGCTGTGTCGCAAGACAAGATTATTGATACTGCTCGAAAGGTAATAAAGTCAGAAGATGACATGCTTCTTGGTAGCTCTACTAATCTTTTAGAAGCATGTAAGAACAGTTTAAAGAGTATGAGCAAAAAGGCCCAAGGTGGTTTACAGTCTTTTTTGGATTTAATTGATGAATTAAAAGAATGTATTGACTTAGACGAGGGAGAATCTTTAACACGACAATTTGAAGAGCAAGAAGAGGTAACTGAAGATACTAATGATTCATTTGAAGCAACAGAGCGTTTATCGATCTTTATAGAACGTATTGCCCAAAAATCAGGATTAATAGAATACCACAGTGCACAAGACGAAGTTGCAGGAACACAAAAGGTTTCCAATATGCAAGAGCTTGCAAACTCTGCTGTGCTATATCCATTAACACAAAAGGGACTCATTAATTTTCTTGACCATATTGAACTTGATAGAACACTAGAAACAGATGATGAGAGTGAACAAGAAAAAGATGCAGTGACCCTTATTACTTTACATAATACAAAAGGATTGGAATTTCCGCGAGTAATAATGACAGGGCTTGAGCAGGGAATTTTTCCTCGCAATGGTAAGGAAGAAGATGAGCTTGAAGAAGAAAGGCGCCTTTTTTATGTTGGGGCAACAAGGGCAAAGGATGAACTTTATATTACATCTTGTGCCATGCGAAGAATGTATGGAAAAACTGACCGAATGCGGCCAAGCCCTTTTTTGCATGAAATTGACCCCTCTTCGATAGATATTATGGGGGAAGCTCCCCCTGAGTTTGGGCTAGGCGATGTTAAAAAGGTGGGATCTCAAAAATCGGAACTAATGCAACGGTGGTCAAAGGGAACAAAGATTTTTCACGATGATTGGGGATATGGTTATATTTCTTCAACAAAGGGCGAAGATTTAGGTGATGATGAGTATGTTATTACTGTTCAATTTGAAACGGGCGCCTTTAAGCAATTTATGCCAAAGTTTCAAGCTCACAGCTTGATGGCGGTGAGGGAATAATTTACTTTTTCCGAAACTTATTTACCGTCATGCCTGTCCATTGGCTAAAAGCTCTCATAAATGAAGATGGCTCTGAGTATCCTAAAAGATATGACACTTGCGTAATATCAAGTTCCTTTTTTAAAAGGAGGCTTTTTGCTAGGGTTTCTTTTGTTTCGTTAAGTACCGTAATAAAGCTAGTATTTTCTTCTTGCAATTTTC